>NZ_JAMYOL010000008.1:0-235726 GCF_040319815.1 Mesorhizobium sp. M0854 | reverse complement strand
CGCCCCCGCCGCCGGCCCTCCCCGCGGGCCCACGGGCCCCATTTGTCGTCGCCCTGTTCACACCCCCCCCCCCCTTCTTTGCGCCCCGCGGGGGCGGGGCCCCCCCCCCCCCCCCCCCCCGAGGCGATCTATTCAGCGGCCATGTTCGGCTCGCTGTCTTCAATCTGCGCATCGTCGTCTGAGAGGAATTCGGGCAGCTCTTCCCCACAGCCGTCGGCGCCGGCGCCGCTATCAGCGCCAGCACTGCCGTCGAGGTCGACCAGGCGCAGCGGCTCGGGCAGCCAGCCACTATCGGTCAGCAAGCGCTCGGCCTCCTTCGCCATATCTCCCTTTTTCAGGTGCTCAATCAGCTGCGCGGCCTGTTCGCCCCTCGCCTCCCGCACCGCCTCGAGAATGCGAGACTTGGTGATGCGGCCGAGATAGTTTTCGACTGTCGGTGTCCAGCCGGCGTCGACCATATCGAGACCGACCGCGCGTGCCAGTCGATCAGCTTGCGCGATCCGCTGACGAACTCCGTGTGCCGATATAGCGCCGCCATAGCGGTCGCCTTTCTCCTGGAGCGCGTTCACGCCGTAGCTGACGCAATGGGCGAGCAACGCCGCGCGGCTGGTCTCATCAAGTGAGGCGATCCAGTCCCAAAGTGCATCGTCCTCGGTCGGCAGGTCCGATTTCCAGGCCTCATGGCGTTCGGCCACCGATTTCGCCGAGGGGCTGTCCTTCAGGTCACCTGCCTGCAGAGGGAAGAAGACGTGACGGATCGAGGCCTCCAGGCACCCGTTCGTGGTGCGGTGCTGGAACGTGTCAGTGACCAGCTTGTGCAAGAGTGCTGTCAGGGCGACGTGAGGGTTGCCGGCAACCGCGTCGCGCAACGCCAGCGTCCGGTGTGCGCTCAACTCTGTCACCAGTCGGTCCGGCAGGGGCTTGACCGTATCGTCCTCGTCTTCCTCGCACTCGACTGCCTGGCCGCCAACGGTGACAACGGCACGGTGGACCGACGAGTTGTCGGCAGCCCCGGACCCGCCATCCCTTTTCGATTCATTCGCGCCGTCAAATGACATCGGCGGCACGTCCTCAGGCCGGACAAAGCCGCGGTCGACCGAGAGCGAGCCGTCGGCGTCGATGCTGACGAACGCGCCGGCGATGGCGATGTCGGCCGGATCGAACTGCTTTGGGCGCTTGTCGAAATTGGCGAGCGCGGTCTCGATTTCACCGAGTCGCTGATCGACGTCTTCGGGCAGCTCGTCAGCACCCTCATATTCGGTTTCAAGCTTGGCATGCTCGGCGTTGAGGGCATCGATGGTAGCCTGCTCCTCGGCAGAGAGATCGAGCGGATCACTCTGCAGCTGATACAGCCCACGCGTTGCGTCGTAGGGGAAGCTGACAGCGACCTCGACCCACTTCCAACCCTCGGCTGCAACTTCCTGGGCAACCGCCTTTAGCTTCTCGGCGACCAGGCGGTCCAGCATCGCTGCATCCTGCAGCCAGCCGCCGTCATCCGACTGGAACAGGTCGTGCATGACGATACCACCCGCGGCCTCATAGGCGTCGATCCCCACGAAGACGGCGCGCTTGTCGGAGGCGCGCACCGTCGTTTCGGTCAGCATGCGCCGGATTTGATAGGGCTCTTTCGACCAGGCATCCCTGATTGCCTCCCAGACCTGCTCCTGGCGAGCGCGGTCTTCAGAGACCGTGAAAGCCATGAGTTGCTCCAGCGTCATCCCGTCATCGGCATACACATCGAGCAGCACTGGCGAGACAGAAGCCAGCCTAAGCCGTTGCTTAACGACGTTGACTGACACGAAGAAGGCTGCGGCAATCTCCTCTTCGCTCATGCCTTTTTGGCGCATGTCCTGGAAGGCGCGAAACTGATCGAGCGGGTGCAGCGGCGCTCGCTCGATGTTCTCGGCGAGCGACACCTCCTCTGCAACGATCGCGCTGTGACGGGCGCGCACGACACAGGGCACGAGGGCGGTCTTGGCGAGGCGCTTTTGCTTCACCAGCAGCTCAAGCGCGCGGAAGCGCCGGCCTCCGGCAGGTACCTCAAACATGCCAGTCTCGTTACCGTCGCTGTCGACAACGGGCAAGACGCTGAGGCTCTGGATCAAGCCGCGGCGGGCGATCGAGGCCGCAAGATCCTCGATCGAGATGCCGACCTTGACGCGACGGACATTGGACTGGGAGAGCACCAGCTTGTTGAAGGGAATGTCGCGCGAGGACGACAGGGTGATCTTCTGAACGGCAGTAGCCATAGGATGTACTCCGCGACGGGCGGCCGAGAGCCTCTCTCTCGACCTCCAAACCCGTCATGAGAATTCCGTCACTCCTCTCCCTCCGATGTGCTCGGCACGACATTTGTCGCGGAGCAGCAGGTCGGTCCTGGCGCGCTGCAACGACTTCGCCGCAGCTGGGGTCCCGCATCGAGGCAGACTTCGGTCACGAACGCATCCGCAGCAAGACGCCGAACTGGAAGCGGGGGGCCATTATTCTGCCTCCCGCCGATCGTCGTCAGCGGCGACTTTGTCGGGCAAGAATCCCAAGAGATATTCCGCAGCCCTGCTCGCCAGAGAGGCGGCGCGAACGATCGCACGGTTATCCTCGCGCAGCACGTCTAGCCACGAGCCGATATAGTCGGCGTGACGCACGGTCGGCGTGATGCCCAGCGAGGCGCAGCAGAAAGCCGCACTTATCTCGGCAACCAGCTCTTCGAAGGCATACTTCTTGGTGCCGAAGGAACCGGACATATCCCGGTTGAGGCGTGAGGCATGACCGGTGGCGTGCCCGAGTTCATGCAGGGCGGTCCGATGCCAGTTGATCGGCTCGAAGTAGGCTTGGGGTGGCGGGACCCGCACATAATCGTGGTCCGGAGCGTAGAAGGCGCGGCTGCCACCAACCCGGAAATCGATCCCCGTCTTCTTGATCAGCCTCTCGACCTTGGGCTCGATCAGTCCGAGTAAGGGCGGGGGCGTGGCCACCGCAACACCGTCGGGCAGCCCGTCGCACTGCGCGGCGTTGAACACCGTGAAGCGTTTGAGGAATGGGATCGATCGGGCTTGCTCGCCGGTTTCGCGGGCGCGTCTTTTCTCGTCGTCGGGCACGAACCGATGAGCGTAGACGACTGTCGTCCCATGCTCACCGTTGCGGACGCTACCGCCAAGCGCGAGCGCCTGGCGGAAGGTCAGCCAGCTCTGTCCGGAAAAGCCCTGCTCGATCACCGAACCCCAGAGGATCAGGATATTGATTCCAGAGTATTGCCGGTCGGTGGCGGCGTTCTTCGGCATGGCGAGCGGCGCCTTCGCAGCCGTCGTTCCCCATGGCTGAACCCAAGGCAGGCGACCGTCCTCCAGCTCGCCGATCATCTTGTTGGTGATGTCGTCATATAGGCCGGCCCGGGTGGGGGCAGCTTGGTGCTGATGCTTAGCCATTGCGAGTCTCCGCGCCGGGCGCCGGGAGCCTTTCTCCCAGCCTTCAACCCGTCAGTGCGCCAAGCGCGGGCCCTCTATCTCTATGGACTCGAACGAAGATTGCGGTTGCTGACTAACTCCGAGGTGAAAGACACCGCTCGATACCGCAGCGTGAGGCGATCAGCAGAACCCACTAAGCCGGGCACACGGGAGTAGGCCCAAGCGACCCGGCAGTGAGTCCATGAAAACGGAAGCCGCACAGACAGGCGAAGCCAGTCAGGAGCGGTTTCACCGGCCACGGAAGTGGGGAGCCAGCCGAAAGGCTCGTGGAGTGCGCGTCAGCGCAACCGTTCCGATTAGCAGGTCAAAGGAGCATCTTTGCCGCAGGCGCTCCAGTCGGCGCTTTTCGCAGCCGTATATTCAGAGAAAAGATCGTGCGGCAGGGCATCCGGAATGGCGAGACAGAAAAGTGTGCTCAATGCGAACCGCGATCCGTCTGTTTCCGAGCGAAACTATCGGACCATAGAGATTGGCTGAGGGCTCCGTTTGAAAATCCCCGACCAATTCGACGAGACCACGCCCCTGCGCGTCGCGATTGCAGCACGAATTGCCTTTCCCGATGGCTCGATGTGCGCAGCCGGCCTACGCAAGGAACGTGACGCCGGCCGACTTGAAACCGAGCTAATCGCAGGAAAGGAGTACGTCACCTTGCTGGCGATCACCAGAATGAGGGAACTATGCCGCGGGCGTCGAAAGGGCCACGCCTCGTCTGGCGCGGCGAAAGCTGGAAAAAAGACGGAACGCTCCGAAACAAAGCTGGATGGTTTATCCGCGATCGAACAACGTTCATCAGCGCTGGCAGCGGCGAAAAAGGCCATCCAGGACCTGAAGCTGAAAAGGCGCTCGCGGTCTACATCGCCGGCAAGTACCACCGAGCGCGCGGTGCAGAAGATGTCTTGATAGCCGATGTCGTCAGCGTCTACCTGAGAGAGGTTGCACCGAAGCATGCCGCGCCGGAAGAGACGGCGGCTCGGCTGGACAACATCCTCGATTTCTTCGGTGAAAGGACACTCGCCGCTATCAACGGCAAGCTTTGCCGCGACTACGTCGCGTTCTGTCCCACCGAAGCCGCTGCGCGCCGCCGACTCGAGGATCTTCGTGCGGCCATCAACTACTACCGCAGGGAAGGCCACACGACTGCCGCACCGACGATTGTCCTGCCTGACAAGGCCGGTGCGCGCGAGCGCTGGTTGACGCGCAGTGAGGCGGCCGCCCTCATCTGGGCCGCGTGGCGTATGAAGCAGAAATGGAAGGGCCAGGAGAGCGACCGGCGTACCGGACGACACCTCGCCCGCTTCATGCTTGTCGCGCTTTATACAGGAACGCGCTCTGCCGCAGTTTGCGGTGCCGCCATCCGTCCAACCAAAGGGCGTGGTTATGTGGACCTCGACCGCGGCATCTTTTACCGCCGCGCCGCTAGCGCAAAGAAGACCAAAAAACGCCAGCCGCCTGTGCGCTTGCCGGACAGACTGTTGGCGCACCTCCGCCGCTGGGCGTGCACAGATCTCGATATCAGGACCAAGGCGCGCGGCAAGAGCGCAAATATTGGTCGCAAGATATCGCAAGACTTTGTGGTGGAGTGGAATGGAAAGCCCGTGGAGTCGGTCAAGAAGAGCTTTAGGAGAGCTCGCGACGCTGCCGGCCTCGGTCCCGACGTCACTTCGCACACCCTTCGCCACACCGCTGCGACCTGGCTGATGCGGGCCGGCGCCGACATGTGGCAGGCGGCGGGCTTTCTCGGCATCACCGTGGATGTTCTGATCGATACTTATGGCCACCATCATCCCGACTTCCAGGCAGACGCCGCCGAGAAGATCGCGAAGAAGCACGTCGCGGCCAAGGCGACGAAAAGCTCGCTCAGGATAGGTGACGATGAAAACGTAAAGTCGGCCCGGTGACACCACAGGTTCCCCACACAAAGCCCGAAAGCAAATGCAATCATTGCGGAGCGAGCGTGACGAAGGAGCCCAGGAACCTGCGGCTTGCCTGGTAGCGCACATCGTTCGGGACGATGGGGTCGCAGGTTCAAATCCTGCCACTCCCAAAACACAGTCGAAACCCTGTCTCGGCTCGGAAGGCCCATCGGCCTCGCCGTCGATCTGCCGCGCTGAGGTCGAGCCGTGCATGAATGCGCCGAGGAACCAGAGCCGGTAAAGAACGGATGCCCATGGTCACCACGACGCGAGAGGCGCGGCCGCGAAGCAGCGTCTTGGTAAATCCGCCACCCTTGCCCGGATAGGCCACCGCGGCCACGCCGACGACAAAATCGACGGTGATTGTCAATCTAACCCTCCGCGATCAAGACCGTGCTTTCTGGCGACCAGCTCAGCACGACGTCCTGACCTTCCGCCAGCCTGCCAGCGCCGGTGTTCTGCACAATTACCTTGAGCGTCTGGCCGGCACGCTCGACAAAGTAAGTGCTGCTATTTCCGGCGAAGATGCGTTTGGACACTTGCCCTCGCAGCACATTCGCGTTGGCGGCATCCGGAACGTCGGCATCAATGAAGATGCGGAGGCGTTCGGGCCGCACCGCGCAGCTTGCCTTGGCGCCAGCGGCAAGCTTGGCACCCGCGCCGGCGGCAATCGCTGTGCCGTCCGGCAGTCGGATGCCGTTGCCCGTGCTGTCGCCGCGAAAGATGTTAGCGTCGCCCAGGAAAGTGGCGGCAAACTCGCTCTTCGGCCGATCGTAGATCTCCTCGGGCGAGCCTTCCTGCACCAGCTTGCCATCGCGCAGAATGCCGATGCGGTCGCTCATCGTCAGCGCTTCTTCCTGGTCGTGGGTGACGAAGATGGTGGTGATGCCGATCTCGCGCTGGATGCGCTTGAGCTCGATCTGCATGTCGACGCGCAGCGCCTTGTCCAGCGCGCCGAGTGGCTCGTCAAGCAATAGCACGCGCGGCCGGATGACGATCGCGCGAGCGAGCGCAACCCGTTGGCGCTGGCCGCCGGACAGCTGATGCGGCCGGCGGCCGCCGAGCCTGCCGAGTTGCACAAGATCGAGTGCGCGCTGTACCTCGCTGGCAATCACCGCCTTGGGCTCGCCGCGCACCGACAGGCCAAAGGCGACATTGCCAGCAACGCTCATGTTGGGAAACAGGGCGTAGTTCTGGAACACCATGCCGATGCGCCGTTTTTCGACTGGCACCCGTTCGACGCTCTCACCACCTATGGTGATGCGGCCGGAATCGGGAAAGTCGAAGCCCGCGATTTGTCGCAGCAGCGTGGTCTTGCCGCTGCCTGACGGCCCGAGCAGGGCATAGAAGCCGCCATCGGCGAAATCGATAGACACATCGTCCAGCGCCTTGTGGGCACCGAAAGCGCGCGACACGTTCGCTACTTGGACGCCAGCCATTACTTCTCTCCGCCGAATTTGAAGAAGCGCGCCGTCAGCAGCATCAGTGCCATCGACACGACAATGATGATCGTCGAGACCGCATTGATCTCGGGGGTGAATCCCTTGCGGATCGCGGCGTAGATTTCGACCGGCAGCGTCGTCTGGCCGGGCGTCGACAAGAAGTAGGATACGACGAACTGGTCGAAGGACACGGCGAAGGCGAACAGCCCACCGGCAATGACGCCCGGCATGATCCAGGGCAGCGTGACGCGGTTCGTCAACTGCCATTGATTGGCGCCGAGCGAGCGCGCCGCCTCTTCCAGCTCGTGCGCGAAGGTCTGCAGTCGGGCCGACACGACGACAATGACGTAGGGAAGCGCAAGCGCGACGTGGCCAAGCAGGATGGCGAACAGGCCGCGCCCAATGCCGACGCCGAAGAAGAAGATCAACATCGCCGTGCCGGTTATCAGCCACGGAATGGCGATTGGCGGAAACAGCAGCGCCTGCAGGAATTTCTTGCCGCGAAACTCATAGCGGTAGAGCGCAAGTGACGCCGCCGAGCCAAGCACGACGCAGATGATGGTAGTGATGACTGCGATTTCGACACTGTTCCAGGTGGCTGAGATAAGCTGGTCGTTCTGCCACAGCGAGACATACCATTCCGTCGTCCATTCGAACGGCAGCTGGTAGAAGGGCGAAACGTTGAAAGACATTAGCGCCATGATGATGATGGGCACATAGAGGAAGGCGAGCAATAGCCAGATGTAAAGGCGGCCGAGCCATTCGAGAACACGTGTCGTCGCCATCACGTAGCCCTCCGCAGCACCGGCGAGGCAACCGCCAGGATGACCAGCACGACGGCCAACAGGATAAAAGAGAGCGCAGCACCCAGCGGCCAGTTGAACACGGCGACGAACTGGTCCTCGATGACAGTGCCGTAAAAGGTGCCGGTACGGCCCCCGAGGATGCGCGGTTCCATGAACGAACCAACAACCGGGACGAAGACGAGCGCTGCGCCCGCCACCAGCCCCGGCATCGACAGCGGAATGATGACTCGATTCAGCACCTGCAGCCGCGAGGCGCCGAGCGAGCGCCCGGCCTCGATCAGCGAGTCATCGATGGCCTGCAGGGTCAAGTAGCACGTCAGCACCATGTAAGGCACGTAGGAGTGCACCAGCCCGATGATGACGGCCGGATAGGAATACATTAGGTCGATGTTGATCTTGAACGGCAGCACTGCGTTCAGCGCGGTGTCGAGCATGCCTCCTTCACGCAGCACCATCGCCCAGGAGAAGATGCGCACCAGCCCGTTCGACCAGAACGGCAGGATGACGAGCAGGAAAATCGCCTCTCGGCTGCGGCCTTTCAGCACCTTGGCCAGCACATAAGCGGCGGGATAACCGATGACGATGCACCACAGCGTCACCTCGAGGCCGAGGCGCAGCGAGGCCAAAAGCAATGTCAGATAAAGGCTTTGTGAAAAGAAGGCGGCATAGTTTTCGAGTGTGAACGCCCACGGCTTTCCCGACAGCGGCAGGTCGGTCATGAAGGAGAAGAAGACCATGGCTGAGAGCGGCAGGAAGATCGCAACCGTCAGCCAGAGATAGGCAGGCGCCAGCAGTGGCAAGGCCGATCTCAATCCGCTGCGCGACGCGGCCGCAACCTGTGCTGCCATGACATCCTCCTCCCAGGATGGGGAAGCATCAGCCGACATGGATGGTCGGCTGATCCCGGCTTCTGCTGTTACTTCACGTCGACCTTGAGCTGCTGCCAGAGCGACAGATAGGTTTCGCGCTGGGCGTCTGTGATCGGCGCCTGGAACTGAATGCGCTTGGCGACTGCCGGGTCACCCATCACCTTGCGGTTGAACGCATCCCCGGGAAGTGCTTCTACAGCCTTGGTGTTGGCGGATACCGGGGCTCCGACCTTGGTGACCCATTCGACATAGAACTTCGGGTCGATCATGTAGTTGATGAAGGCCTCGGCGCCGGCGACATTCTTGGAACCGACCGGAATGGAGAAGGCGTCGAGCCAGGCGACAGCGCCCTCCTGCGGGATCACGAGCGAGACCGGCAGCTTGAAATGGGTCTTGGCGCGATCGGCCGAGCCGCTCCAATAGGTGCCGATGTCGATCTGGTTAGAGGCAGCCATCTGGTTCCAGTCGTTCTCCGAGCTCCAGAACGTCTTGATCTGTGGCATCAGCGAGGTGAGCTTCGCCTTGACCGCCTCGATATCTTTGATGTCGTTGATGTTCTGGCCGGTGGCAATGGCGCCGAACTGAACCGCCTCGACGGCATCATCACGGATGGTGACGCGGCCCTTGTGAGCGGGATCCCACATTTCGGCGATGCTCGTCGGCGGCTTATCGAAGGATTTCTCATTGATGGCGAGCGCCGTCAGCCCCCAGACCCACGGCACGCCATAGACCTTGCCGTCATGGACGAGCATCGGCGATCCGGCCTTGTCCTTGCTGATGTCGGGAAAGTTCGGCAGCTTGGACGTGTCGATCGGCTGAATCAGCTTTTCCGCCATCGCCTGGTCGTTGAAGGCGGCGTTGATCATGACGACATCGTAAAGGCCGGGATTGGTCCTGAGCTTGGTCAGCATCTCCTGTTCGGAATTGAAAAAATCGTTGACGACCTTGTTGCCGGTCGCCTTCTCGAAGGCTTCGATGGCCCACGGCTCGTCGGCGCCGTAGCCCTTCCAGTTGAGTACGTGCACCTCGTCGGCCTTGGCGGCAAATGCGAGTGCGGAGGTGAAGACGGCGGTCGCCGTCAGCAGGGCAGTCAAGTCGGGCATGCGCATGTTCGTTCCTCTCTGTGTTTGCCCGCTTCCCGGGCTTTGTCAGGCTGTCGGGCGTTTGGCCACTTGCTTCCGGCCATGGAGGCCGATCGGCGGACCGCCGGCATGGCTTAGGAATGTCTGGATCTCGTGGTCGGTCGGCGCTGATGAACCACCGTGGCGGGTGACGGAAATGGCCGCCGCCGCATTGGCGTAGCGCGCTGCTTCAAAAGGCGGCGCGCCGCGCGCCAGCGCGCTGACGAAAGCGCCGATATGGGTGTCGCCGGCGCCATTGGTGTCGATGGCGTCGACCTCGAAGCCGGCACTCGTTTGCGCCGAGCCATCGGCCAGCCGTATGTGGCAGCCTTTCGCTCCGGCGCGAATAACGACGCCGACGGCCTTCGGGGAGTGGTCGCTAAGAAGCCGTGACGCGAGTGTCTCGACGTCGCCCGGACCGGCAATCGCGGCCGCTTCCATCCTGTTGCAGCTCAACCAGGTGGTGCGGGCGAGTATCCGAGGCAGGATAGGGCGGGGAATGTCGACGACGACAGGTGTCGGGTCGAGGACAAGCGGTGTGTCGGCCGGAAGTGCCTCGATCCAGTCGACAAGCGCGTCTCGGCTTCCCGGATAGCTAAGCGTATAGCCGGAGGTGAACACCCAATCCCCCGGCGCGACCGAGACGGGCGCCATCATGTCAAGGCTGAGCAAGCTCTCCGCACCAGGCCACGAGACGAAGGTGCGCTCGGCATCGCTGCTGATCATGGCGACGCAATTGCCGCTGTCCATGACGGGCGATGGCGTCGTCAGTGTCTCGATCCCCTCACTGGCTAAGGCCGTGCGCAGGAAGTCGCCATTGGGTCCGCTGCCGAGCTGGCCGCCGAACACCACCTTCATGCCGGTGCGGCTGGCCGCGACCATCATGTTGAAGCCGCCGCCGGCGACTTGCGTGTAGCTCGACGCCGTCTTCTCCGTACCCGGCGCCGGCAAGGCGTCGATGCGGTAGACATAGTCGACCACCGCGCTGCCGACATGGACGAGACGCCCACTCATATCGCCGCATCCTTGCCGGGACCCGTCCTGTCGGCACGGCGCTTGGATATACGGGCCGCAACAAGGTCGGCGGTGAGCGCGCCAACCGCCGCTATGTCGATGCCCTTGAGGTCTGCAATGCGGTTCTGAGGCAGTCGGGAAAAGCCGGTGCAGGCGCCGGCCACGCCGGTCGCGATGGCGCCGATCGTATCAGTGTCGCCACCGAGATTGGCACTGATCACCGCCGCTTGCCAGGGATTACCGCCGGCGACTTCCAGCACGGCGAATGCAGCCGGAACGGACTCCTGACTGGCGACGCCGGTGCCGACCAGATCGGTGATCAGCCGGATCGCGTCCTTCGTCGCCTTGCCGCGCACAAGCTCCTGCCCCCACCCAATGCGCGCGGCAATGTCACCGCCGGTCACCCAATGGCCGAGCGTTGCTCCGCACCTCGCCGCGGCGATGGCGCTGGCGGAAGCGGCGCGCCAGTCGCCGCCGGCGACGCCGCGGCTGACGGCCGCCGCAACGGCGGCTGCGGCCGCAATGGCAACCGAGGTGTTGTGCGTGGCCCGGCAGGTCTCGGCAACTTTGGCGACCAGCGCGTCCAGCGGCTCTGGCGGCATCATGATGCCGACCGGCGCAATGCGCATGGCCGCACCATTTGTGTCGCCGCTGCGCCCCGCTTCCTCGGCCGGCACGCCATTGTTGATGGCGTCGATGGCGCGTTTGGTCGATGGTCCCAGCAGATCGTAGCTGCCGCGCGCTTTGACGTCGCGCTCCCAGTCGAGCAGCGCGTTGACCCACCGCGCATGATCGAAGCGGTTACCGGATTCGACCAGGATACGGCCAAGCAGAAGCGCCTGTTCGGTGTCGTCGGTGATCGTTCCAGCGGGAAGCCCCTTCGACACCGGATGGTCGGCGAAAGGAGCAATGAAGCCCTCTACATGGGCGTAGAGTTCGGCAATCCGGGCCGGCGACAAAAGCTGCGTCGGCATGCCCAGCGCATCCCCCAGTGCCCCGCCGACAAGCGCCCCCATGGCCCGATCAATCATATTCCCGGTGTTGTCGTCCGGCATCACTCAGAACCTCATATGCAGCGCAAAATGCGCCGGGTTGAGCAGGCTGGTCACATATTCGATCGGCCGGTCATCGGCGGCGCGGGTCAACCGGCGACCGCGAAGGAACGGCGTGCCTTGCGGGCAACCGAGGATTGCAGAGTCCTCGGCGTTGAGCATTTCGATGCCGACCCATTCCTCGCCATGGTCGGGAATGAGGCCCGCGCCGCGCAGCGTCTGGTGCAGCGAGCCTTCGCGCAGGCCGCGCAACGGCACGTCCTCCAGTTCCGGCGACAATGGCAGGCGGCTGCGCTCGATGGAGATGGCGTGGCCGTCGCTGGCATTGGTGCGCACCCGGTCGACAGCGATGAAAAACGGGTTTTCTATACCAAGCAGTGCGGCAAGACCGGGGTCCTCGATCACCTCGAGCCGCAGCGTCCGCGTCTCGGCGTTGGCGCCGGCGTTGGCGAGCGCCCGCGACCAACCGATGGAGTCATCAACGGGCTTGCCATCGAAGGTGACGAAAGAGCCGATGCCGACTTTGGTCGTGATCAGCCCGCGGTTGGACAGTTCCTCGAGGCCTTTGCGGACGGTGTTGCGGCTGACGGAGAAACGCTGGACGAGCTTGTTCTCGCTTTGCAGCCGGTCGCCGAAGCCGAGAACACCGGAGCGGATTTCATGTTCGAGAACGGTGGCGATCTGTTCGGGCTTGCCCGTGCCGGGAGACAGTTGAACCGAGCGCCGCTTCATATGGGTACCTGTTCAGTGATCCTGTATAATCCTGTTCATATCACGGCAGGCTTGTCAACGAGTGCCGCATGGAGCAGTTCGTGATCCCGAGTCCGGTTCAACAGGACGGCATAAGGAGCGTCAGCCTAGCGCCGCCGCAGCCGAGACGCGGGATCGACCGCTCCCGTCGAGGGGCATCGTTTAGCAGGAGCTCGCGACCAAGGTGAATTCCAGGATCGCAGTCGGATGGGGGGAAAGGATGCCACACAACGCACTAGATACGGCGCACGACGGCCGCCTCGCCATCGTTGATCTCGCGGTCGCCGCCTGGCGAGGCCGTCAAACTACTCCTGTCGAGTGAGGTGAATTACGAGGGTAAATTACCAGCCCGGACCCGCGAGAGGCAGGCGTGTCTTTCGAGAGTTGGAAAATCTTACAAATTTCGTCGGTCTGCTGCATTCTTCTTAAACATGGCCAAGACAAGCCGCTTGCCTTCGCGCACACTGTCTTCGAGCGGCTTCGCCTTCGCCAGATGCGCCGCAATCGCGCTAGCCAGCATGCAACCCGTCCCGCGCATTGATGCGACAAGACGAGGTGCGTCGAAGCGGATTGGTTCTTGATCGGAACGCAACAGAATATCGGTTGATCGAGGTCCTGATGCGTGGCCCCCTTTGATCAGCAGGCCCGGCACGCCGGCTGCCAGCAATTTCCGTCCCAGTCTCACCGCGTCGCTCTCGTCGGCTGGCGGTTCCGCACCAACAAGGAGCGCCAGCTCCAGGAGATTGGGGGTCACAAGGCAGCAAAGCGGCATCAGGTCGCGCCTCATGGCAGCGATGGCACCTGCTTCCAGAAGCCCCCGGCCGGAGCTCGAGGCCAGCACCGGATCGAGCACTGCCGGCACCTGCGGATTTTCGCGCAGCACGCCGGCAATGGCAACGACGATCTCAGCCGTTGCGAGCATGCCGATCTTAATTGCCGCCACCTTGTTGGCCTGTAGCGCGGCGCACATCTGATCGGCCACAAGATCGGGCTGCGAAGGATGGATTTCCATTACGGCTTCGTGCGTCTGCACCGTCAGCGCTGTGACAGCCAGGCAGGTGCGCACGCCAATGGAAGAGATCGTCTCGATATCACGTGCAATTCCAGCCCCACCGCTGGGGTCTGATCCGCCGACCACGAGCACATGCGGTTCTCGCCTCAGCGCCATGGCTTTGTCTTTTCGATCCATTCTCGCGTGCGCGCTTCGGGATCGGCATTCAACGTGATGTCGGTGACCACCGCCGCGCTGTCCGCACCAGCCTCGAAGACACCGTCGAGCCGGTCGGGGTTGAGGCCGCCGATGGAGACCAATGGGATCGGCGCCACTCGATGCTTCCACTCGCTGATCCGCTCGAGCCCTTGCGGCGCCCATTTCATCTGCTTCAGGATAGTGGGATAGATGGGGCCGAGCGCGATATAGTCGGGCTCGGCAGCGATGGCCGTTTCCAGTTCGAGATGATCGTGCGTGCTGAGCCCGAGCTTCAATCCGGCGTACTTAATCGCCAGCAGGTCGGCCGCAGCCAAATCCTCTTGGCCGAGATGGACGAAGTCGCAGCCTTCCTCAATGGCGAGCCGCCAATAATCGTTGACGATCAGTTGGCAACCATGGACCGCGCAGACGCCGTTCGCGCGGCGGATTTCCGTCCGCAGCGTGGCCTCGTCCCTATCCTTGATGCGCAACTGAACCAGCTTGACGCCAAGTGGCACCAGCCGTTCGATCCAGGCGGCGCTGTCGACGATCAGGTAGAAGGGATCGAGCTTCATGAGAAAACCGCCCTGCCGAATGTTGGTGTCGATGGCACCGCGACGTCGCGGGGTTCGAGCATCCCCGAGCTGAAAGCTTCTCGACCGGCGTCGACCGCCTTGCCGAACGCACGCGCCATGCCGACCGGATCGGCCGCCTTGGCGACCGCTGTGTTCAGGAGCACGGCATCAAAGCCGAACTCCATGACTGTTGCCGCGTGCGATGGCCGTCCGAGACCAGCATCCACGATCAGCGGGACATCAGGGAAATGTCCGCGCATCGAGCGCAGCGCCATGATGTTGACCGGCCCAAGGGCGGAACCGATCGGTGCGCACCAGGGCATCAAGACCTTGCAGCCCGCCGCAAGCAGCCGCTCGGCGACGACAAGGTCGTCGGTAGTATACGGGAACACCGCAAAACCGTCCTCGCACAGGATGCGGGCGGCTTCGAGCAGACCGAACACGTCCGGCTGCAGCGTGTCGTGGTTGCCGATCACTTCGAGCTTGATCCAGGGCGTGCCGAAGACTTCGCGCGCCATTTGTGCGGTCGTGACCGCTTCGTTGACGGAGTGGCAGCCAGCAGTGTTGGGCAGGATTCTGACACCAAGCGACCGGATCAACGACCAGAATTTTTCGCCAGCCCTGCCGCCTGCCATTTCACGGCGCAACGAGACGGTCACCACCGAGGTGCCCGATGCCCTGACTGCATCGGCAAGGATGGCCGGCGAAGGATATTGAGCGGTGCCGAGAAGCAGGCGGGAGGGCAGCGTCGTCCCGAGAAGATCGAACATGCTAGCCTCCCTGCATGGGCGAGAGGATTTCGATCCGGTCGCCGTCGTTCAATTGGAATTCGGCCCGGCTGGCTTTGTGCACGAGGTCGTTGTTGACGGCGGTCGCGAGCCAATCGCCCTCATAGTCAAGCGCGGCAAGCAGCTCGGCCAGCGTGGTGGCGGCAACCTCATGCACTTTGCCGTTGACCATCAGTTTCATGAGCAAGCTCCACGGGTTTGTCGTGATTGAAGACAATTTCGCCCGCCAGGCGCGCCATGGCGGGGGCGAGAAGAAAGCCATGGCGATAGAGCCCGTTGATCGCGACGGTGTCTCCGCTCATTTCGACGCGCGGCAGATTGTCGGGAAAGGCTGGACGGACGCCGACACCGGTTTCAACGATCTCGGCCTCGCCAAAGGCCGGATGGAGGGCATAGGCGGTACCCAGAAGCTCCATCATGGAGCGCGCCGTGACCGGTCTGGCGGACCGGCTTTCAATCATCGTCGCACCGATCATGAACTGGGCGTCGGCACGCGGTACCGCATAGAGCGGAAAGCGCGGATGCAGCAACCGGACCGGGCGCGACAGCGAGAAGTCTGGCGTGTTTAGGATCAGCATTTCGCCGCGAACGCCGCGAAGCCTGTCATCGGCGGCTGCCATTCCCGTGCAATCGATCTGACGATCGAAACCGGAAACATGCCGGGCGTCGGTGCCGAAGTGGAATTTGACACCCATGGCTGCGAGCTTGTCATGAAGTGCTGCCATCGCCTGGCGCGGATCGAGATGGCCCTCATCGGGAAAGAGCAATCCGCGGCGAAAGCGGCCGGCTAAGTCGGGCTCCAGGAGCGCAATTTCGTCTTCGTCGACACGCCGATGGCCCGACGTGCGGCTGGCGAGGCGGTCGAGCTCGCCGGCATCACGCGGGGCGGCCACGACAAGTGTTCCGCCCCGTGTCACCTGACCCGGCAGCACCGCATCCCACCAGTCGGCAGCGTCACGTCCAAGGTCCAGCACCGGCTGCTCGGCGCTTTCACGCTCGCACCATGGCGCCAGCATGCCGCCGGCGAACCACGACGCATTGCCTCCAAGGCCATGCCGGATCTCGGCGACCGTGACCGTCGCGCCGCGGGCGGCGAGTTCGAAGGCGGCGGTGAGGCCGGCGACGCCGGCCCCCTTTATCAGCACCTTCATGACGGCTTACCTGGCTGAGGCGTGAGCGGTGCGACGGTCTCGTCCGCTGGCACGTAGAGATCGCCGCCCTCGCGGTATTTCGCCGCCATCGCCGCCATGCCCTCTTTCTGTGCCTCGGCGCGGATGTCGTGAGAGATACGCATCGAGCAGAATTTCGGTCCGCACATCGAGCAGAAATGCGCCAGCTTGTGCGCCTCCTTGGGCAAGGTCTGGTCGTGGAAGGACCGTGCGGTTTCGGGGTCGAGCGACAGGTTGAACTGGTCCTCCCAACGGAACTCAAAGCGCGCGCGGGAAAGGGCGTCATCCCTGACTTTCGCCGCCGGGTGGCCCTTCGCCAGGTCGGCCGCGTGCGCTGCGATCTTGTAGGTGATCACGCCGGTCTTGACGTCATCGCGGTCGGGAAGGCCGAGATGCTCCTTGGGCGTGACGTAGCAGAGCATGGCCGTTCCGAACCAGCCGATCATCGCCGCGCCGATGCCGGAAGTGATGTGGTCGTAGCCCGGCGCGATGTCGGTCGTCAGCGGTCCAAGCGTATAGAACGGCGCCTCGCCACAGACGGCGAGCTGCTTGTCCATGTTCGCCTTGATCTTGTGCATCGGCACGTGGCCGGGCCCCTCGATCATCACCTGGCAATCTTTCGCCCAGGCGATCTGCGTCAGCTCGCCGAGCGTTTCCAGCTCGGCGAATTGCGCCGCGTCGTTGGCATCGGCAATCGAGCCGGGACGAAGGCCGTCGCCGAGCGAGAAGGAGACGTCATAAGCGCGGCAGATGTCGCAGATCTCCGCAAAGTGCTCGTAGAGGAAGCTTTCCCGGTGATGGTGCAGGCACCATTTTGCCATGATCGAGCCGCCGCGCGAGACGATACCCGTGACCCGGTCAACGGTCAGCGGGATGTAATGCAGCCGCACGCCGGCGTGGATGGTGAAATAGTCGACGCCCTGTTCGGCCTGTTCGATCAGCGTGTCGCGGTAAACCTTCCAGGTAAGATCCTCGGCAATGCCGCCGACTTTCTCGAGCGCCTGGTAGAGCGGCACCGTGCCGATCGGCACCGGCGAGTTGCGGACGATCCATTCGCGGATGTTGTGGATGTTGCGGCCGGTCGACAGATCCATCACCGTGTCGGCGCCCCAGCGGATCGCCCACACCATCTTTTCGACCTCTTCAGCCATCGACGATGTGACGGCGGAGTTACCGATATTGGCGTTGATCTTGACCAGGAAATTGCGGCCGATGATCATCGGTTCGCTCTCGGGATGATTGATGTTGGCGGGAATGATCGCGCGTCCGCGCGCCACCTCGTGGCGGACGAATTCAGGCGTGACGAAGTCGGGGATCGCCGCGCCGAAGGCCTCGCCGTCGCGCTCAAGCTTGCCGTGCAGGATCTCGCGACCAAGGTTCTCGCGGATGGCGACGAACTCCATTTCGGGCGTGATGATGCCAGCGCGCGCATAGGCAAGCTGTGTCACCGCCTTGCCGGTCTGGGCCCGGAGTGGCCGGTTGCGGACTGGAAATTCCGGTGTTAGGCGCTCGCCTGCCGCAAACCCATTGTCTTCTGGCCGGACGTGGCGGCCGTCATAGGCTTCGACATCGCCGCGCGCGGTGACCCATTCATGGCGAAGCCGTGCAAGGCCGTTTTCGATGCTGGTTTCGACAGTCGGGTCGGTATAGGGGCCGGACGGATCGTAAGCGGTCACCGGCGGCTCGCCTGCCGTCGGATGGACGGAGATTTCGCGCATCGGCACCCTGAGCTGCGGGTGGATGGTACCGGATTTGTGGATTTTGCGCGAGGCAGGCAGCGGTCCCGTCGAGACGGCGGGGGTGAGGGCATTCATCTTGAGGCTCCTTTGCTCGTTGCATTGGAGACCCAGTTCTGTGCCGGAAGGATGAAAAGACGCTTCTGTCGACCTGCCGAAACAGGACCTCGGGCGTAAACTCCCGCAAAGCGCTTGCACCGTCCCTACGCCAGTATGAACTGGATCAGGTTCAACGGGTCACTGCGCCGCGAATGCCAGCAGTATCTCAGCCCCTTGCCGGGACTCCCCTGGTGAATGCGTGAGGTTGGACGGGACGGCTCCGGTTTGTCAAGCGCGTTCTGGCCGCGGCTGATCGGCGGCCGGTCAGACCGTGCGGAAAAAATCGTGCATGTCTCGGCGACAAGTCAAGCGTCGGAGATGAAGGCAAGGACAAGGGAATCGCAAAGCGTCGGACTAAAAATCGATCCTGATGATCACACCTTCAATGGGCACCAAAGGTTTGCGCGTAGATCGCCTCGATTCTTCCTGCCTCGTCACTGGTCAGCGCGGCGAATTCCTTCTCGCGCGCGCGGTTCGATAGATGGCCATCATTCTGGTGAAGAAAACGGAAGAGCAGATCGGTCAACCGCTCGGGCATGTCGATAAAGGCGTCCACCTGCTGCCGGAACTGATCGTAGCGCTGCAGAAATGCGGTTTCCTCGGGAAGGTCCCGTTCGATCGTCCGCTGAACGCAAGCATAGAGGAATTCGGCGTGCGGGGTTGCATCGAAGAACCGGTAGAAATCACCGGTGTCATTCAGCACCCGGACGTTGAATTGCGGCGTCGGTTCCCATTCCACCAACGGCAGAAGGCGCTGCGAATAGCTCTCGAGCACGCCCCTGTACTCGTTGATCTGGTCCAGGATCGCGGCCGAGACGGGAAAGACCACTCCCGGCGGATTGAAGCCGCGCATGGCAAGGACGTGGTGGATTAGGTAGCGGTGAATGCGGCCGTTTCCGTCCTCGAACGGGTGAATATAGACAAAGCCGAAGGCGAGGATTGCGGCGGCTACGACTGCATCAAGCTTTTGCGCGGGGCCCTGATCGAACGCCGCCATTCCATCGATTAGCCGCGGCAGGTCCTCGGGCCGAGCGCTGATGTGATCGGGCAAGGGCGTACCGTTGTCTCGATCATGCTCACCGACGAAACCTCCTTCTTTTCGGAAGCCAAGTCTTACGAAACGAGCGTCACCAAGTACAATTCTTTGCAGACGCAGCAGCTCATCGCGATCGATCGGCCAGCGGCCGGCTTCGCCGATGGCGCGGCCCCAGCGCTGGATGCGATCTTGCGGCGGGTGCTCGCCCTCGATCGCATAGCTTGATCGCGAGTCTTTGAGCAAAAGAAAGGCGGCGGTCCGAGCAAGGAGGTCGCGCGGCACGTCCGCTACGATTGCCTCCGCGCGCCGCGGTAGTTCAAGGCCGATGAATTTTTCGAGAATCTTGGTGCGGAACACCAGAGGGCAGAACTCACGCGTGCCCGGGAGATTGTCCCTTACGCGATAGCGCGAAGCGGTCTTGTCGGGTCCGGGCCACTGCAGCTCGGGATCGACAACCGGAATGTATCGTCCGGCCTCCGCGTCCGGCAGATCGATACGCGCGTCCCTCAGCCATTCATATAAAAACCAGATGCGGCGGGCATAACTGCCGGTCGGGCTTTCACGGACCAGCGCCTCGATCGGCGCGGGACCGGTCACTTGGAACAGCCGCTTGAGGACGGCAAGGTCCAGTCCCTCGTACTTGAGCGCAAAGGTCAGGTGGCCTTCGAGGGTAGGATTTGGGGCATGGCGGGGGGTCATGATCCGCCAGCCATCCCGTTCGGTAATGCGATGATGCTCGCCAGTGGCGAACAACCTACGGGGCAAGGGCGCGGCGAGCCTGTAGGCTCCGATCAGGGCGCTGTACCCGGCCGGGGTCGCCGTTTCAGGAAGGCGGATTTCCTGAAAAACGGTAACAGGACCTGAAAATTGGTGCTGTTGCACCGCAGGCATGAAACGCGAATCCTTCCATTGAATTTTGGTTTAGTCGGCAAAACCTATGAAAAATGATCCTATCCCATGAAAATTGATGCCACAAGACAAATTTTCCGAAAACCGATTCCAAAATAGTGCTGAGGTCGATCAAGCAAGAACTCCGCCACCGGCTCAAGGAAGCGACTTCAGACCAAAAAGGTGAGTCCAGGAACCGCCATTCGCCCGTCTTAGTCACGAGGCCGGCACGGATGGCCCGCCTTACGTCGAGCCGGATTGCTCGAGCGCGCCGTTCGGGGCTCACTCATAGAGCACTCCGGTGCGCGATCCCGATTTGATAGCCGCGATCACGCTCGCGACTGATCTTGGTGACGTGGCGGCGTCGGAGTAGAAAAGTGATGCAGGATCTCGGTGGCGTCGTGTGTGTGTGACCTGAAGTGAGTTCTCTGCGGTATGGGGGGCGGCACGCAGCGCGCGTCTTCTCGGCAAACAGATCGACGAAGCGGCACCGAAGGGAAGTTCCTGGCATTCATTCTCGCCATCGCTGCCCCAATTTGCCGATCGGACTGCCGATCGATCTCGCCCAATACTTTGCGCGCGCAAGGGCCGAAGCCGAACTGGGCGGCACCTGCTCATTCGGGAGCTGACTCATGCTTGGTGCCCGAGAGAGCTGTGCCTGATCGAATGCGTGAAATCGCAGCTCGGAGTGGAGAGGCTGACGCGGTCATCTGTCACCCGCCTTCGGGCTGTAACGGAAAGCGCGACATCGTCTCCAATGCTCGTTCCCCACGTCGAGGGGCCCAGCGGCTTGGCTACGGGGGGGACTGTCAGCTAGTGGCCGCTGGGCCTTGACGACCAGCGACCGTAAGAGGAGGCCCTGTGCTGGCTGACGAAAACTTGCGAGCAAAGCCACGGAAAAGCATCATTCGAACGAACTCTTTCGTCGAGACGAGGAGGGCAGTGAGGCGGTAGCCGCCGCTTTGAAGCTCTCCGACAGCTGCTACGCTGGTCATTCAGAGGGTCGCAGTTGCGCTTGCGCCGTCATATCAGATAAGTCTAATATAATCCGCGCCCGGCCATCGAACGCGCCGCGGCGCCCTCGGGTCGGCGCTATTCATCGGGTGGGCATGTCGGGCACGCAAGGGAGGACGAAATGAGACTGGTTCAGTCATTTGCATTTGCTGCTGTGCTGCTTTTTTCGTCTGCATTGTCTGCGGCCGCCCACTCGGCTCGTGAGGACATCGAAGCGGCGTTGGTAAAATTCATGGACGCCTTCAACAGCGGAAACGCAGCAGCGGTAGGTCAAATGTATACCGAAGATGCCGCCCTGCTGCCACCCGACGGCAAACGCGTCGATGACCGCAAGGGCGTGGAAGAATTCTGGCAGGGCGCAATCAAGGCCGGGATGAAAAATCTCACCCTGAAGGCGCTGGAAGTGGAAGGGAGCGGGAATCTCGCCTACGAAGTTGGCGCATTTACGCTCGGTGTGCCGAGCAAAGGCGGTGCCCCTTCCACCGTTGCGGGCAAGTACATTGTCGTTTGGAAAAAAGGGGACGACGGGACGTGGCGCCTGCATCGGGACATCTGGAACTTTGGTGCGGCCCAATAGATTCCGCGACCCATGAGGCCGGCGCGGCTTGCAATAGTCCAACGAAAGTCCATGGCAATAGTTGATGTGACTGAATTGATTAACAAAATTGAACAGACTTGATGGGTCTGCTCATCGAGTCGGTTCTGGATCTATCGCGCTACCGATCAGCGAGGCGGTAAGATTCGAGCTCAGCAGAACGGCAATTCCGGCTGACCACCACTTGCCGGGACTAGAGCGTTCTCCGGCTCGGCGCGCCGCTGAGGGCTCTTGTTCATTTGGTCGTGGGCAATCCGCGGTTCTCCAAGAACCCGTCCATCTCGTCAAATGCCATCTGAGCCGAGACAACTGATTATCATTGGGCAAAGTAGCGGCTCAACGGCTCCAGAAGAAAGCAGCCCCCCGATGCTCGTTCAACATTCGAGCCCGCATCGGGCAAGTCTTTCCACGTCCGGGTACGCCATGCTGCTTCGACCGCCCCATTCTTCTTGCGAATTTAGGAATTCGAGCTTTTCGGTTGTTCCGATCATCCATTTGGGAAACGACCGATGCCGGCAAGCAAGGTTTTATGGGGTCAGATACTCACCGCCTTTCTGATCGTCGTCGCGACAACATGGGGAGCAACACAGTGGACGGCAGGGCGGCTCGGCTTTCAAAGCCAACTCGGTCCGCCGTGGTTCGAATTGGCTGGACAGCCCGTTTATCCGCCGCCAGCCTTTTTCTGGTGGTGGTTTTTCTACGACGCCTACGCGCCGAAGGTCTTCCTCGAGGGCGCGGCGATTGCGGCGAGCGGAAGCCTCATGGCTATCGTCGCAGCGATCGGGATGTCGCTGTGGCGGGGGCGCGAGGCAAAGGACACCACGACTTACGGCTCGGCGCGCTGGGCGACGCGAGACGAAATCAAGGCCGCTGGGATGATCGGTCAGGATGGGGTGATCCTGGGTATGTTGGGCCGACACTATCTGCGCCACGACGGTCCGGAACACGTGCTATGTTTCGCACCGACCCGAAGCGGGAAAGGCGTCGGCCTGGTCGTGCCGTCACTACTGACTTGGCCGGGTTCGGCAATCGTCCACGACATCAAAGGCGAAAACTGGGAACTGACGGCCGGATGGCGGGCCCGTTTCGGCCAGGTGCTTCTGTTCGACCCGACCAATGCTGGATCAGCAGCCTACAATCCTCTGCTGGAGGTGCGACGGGGCGAGTGGGAAGTTCGAGATGTGCAGAACGTGGCGGATGTCCTGGTCGACCCAGAAGGCACATTGGAACGCCGCAACCACTGGGAGAAGACCAGCCATGCGTTGCTGGTCGGCGCAATACTGCACGTGCTCTATGCGGAGAAAGACAAGACCCTCGCAGGCGTGGCGAACTTCCTTTCCGATCCAGAGCGGCCAATCGAGGCAACGCTGCGCGCCATGATGCTGACGCGGCATTTGGGTGATGCAGGCCCGCATCCTGTCGTGGCGTCGGCTGCTCGGGAACTGCTTAACAAGTCCGAGAACGAGCGTTCCGGCGTGCTCTCGACGGCCATGAGTTTTCTGGGCCTCTACCGCGATCCAGTTGTGGCCAAGGTGACGTCATGCTGTGACTGGCGGATCGCAGACCTTGTCGAGGAGGCACGGCCGACGACGCTTTATCTGGTCGTGCCGCCATCGGACATCAGTCGCACAAAGCCGCTGATGCGACTCGTGCTTAACCAGATCGGCCGCAGGCTCGCCGAAGATCTTCACGCGAAGGATCACCGGCAGCGTCTTTTGATGCTGCTGGACGAGTTTCCCGCGCTCGGCAGGCTCGATTTCTTCGAAAGCGCGCTGGCCTTCATGGCCGGGTATGGCATCAAGTCGTTCCTGATTGCACAATCGCTCAATCAGATCGAGAAGGCCTACGGACCGAACAATTCCATCCTCGACAATTGTCATGTGCGGGTGAGCTTCGCCACGAATGACGAAAGGACGGCCAAGCGCGTCTCAGACTCTCTGGGGACCGCGACCGAGTTGCGCGCCATGAAGAACTATGCGGGGCACAGATTGTCGCCCTGGCTCGGGCATCTGATGGTGTCGCGGCAGGAAACGGCGCGTGCACTGATGACGCCGGGCGAGATCATGCAACTGCCGCCGACCGAGGCGATCATTATGATCTCGGGCCAGTTCCCAATCCGTGCGAAGAAGGCACGCTACTTTGCCGACCCGCGTCTTGCCGAGCGTGTCTTGCCGCCACCAAGGACCGGAGGGACAACGCAGAACGCTCGCCCTGACGACTGGACCGACACGACACTTCTTGCTGGGCCGGAAGGCAAATCTCGCAAGCTGAAGCTTGCCAGGGATCAGCAGGACGAGGATCCGGCCAACGGCGGCATTCGCCGCCAGCCTGAGCTTCCCGAACACGAAGACATCGCGCCGGAACGAACGCCACGCTGCGACGATGAGTTCGACCTCGACAAGGACGAGCCCGATGATGACGCCGTTCGTCGCCGCAGTGTCGATCAAGCCATGAGACGCGCAGCTCGTCAGGCCGCCCTTGACCCCAATGATGGCATTGAGCTTTGAGCGCATGAAGAACGCCAAGAAAAGACGTCTGTCTGCCTATCTCGACCCTGACGTAATGAGGGCACTGGCAGATTACGCCGGGCGGCGCGAGGTCTCGCTGTCACTGGTCGCGGAGGCTGCGCTAGCGTCGTTCCTGTCGCCGGACGCCGAAGAACGAAAGCAAGCGGCGATCACTCGACGCCTCGACCAGATCGATCGACGTGTGCAGCGTGTTGAACGCGATATCGGAATATCCATTGAGACACTCGCATTGTTCGTCCGCTTTTGGCTCAACTCGACTCCAGCCTTGCCGGAATCGGCGCAAGCGGAGGCACGCGCCAAGGGCTTGCAGCGCTACGACAATTTCGTCGATGCGCTCGGTCGCCGGCTCAGCAAAGGACCAAGGCTCAGGCAGGAGATAGCCGACGATGTCCCGCCAGCGCCGCCAGCAACTGGATGAGCTTGCGGCAAGACCGGCGCTTCAACAGCCCAACCCCGGTGCCCGATTGCAGAGCTATTTTGCGCAGCTGATGGCCATCAGATCACCTTTCATCGGAGCGGCGGGCCTGGGCATTCGTCTCCACAGTCGATCTCGGCCAGTGTGCGTTGCAGAATCGGAGTTCTTTCGACCGCGCATGCTTGGTTGAATTCGAGCCTTGCCGCCGGAGGAACAGGTTCTTGCCCGTGCCGTAACCAAAGGTTGCAGATGATAATCACTTTGGACAGCCCGGTGGGACGGCATCGCTCGAACCGGACATCGGACCCTTCCTTAGGCGCAATAACTTTGAAACAAATCCTGCCGGCAAGCGTTCCAGCATAGCGGGCGGGTTGCCGGAGGACCCAATGCCCGACGATGACATCGTCATTCCCCAAGACCACGACGCTTCGCCACTTCGGGAGGAGGAGTATTATGTCGTCTGCCCGGCATGCGGCCAGGCGTTCGATATCAGGTGTATGGCAGAGGCGCTTCATCACAACGAGCCGGGCCACGAGCCCTACGACCTCGACTCGTAGTCGGCAATTACCGGCGGTCGTCGACGAACGTCGACCCTGATCGAGACCAACACCGAGGTAAGTTGTCGCTCATCTGGCCGGCGTTGCCGTCCGGTCGGCCTACAACGAATCCCCGTCGCCAGGGCAGAGCTTCGCCGGCACGCTATGTCGTGACAGACACCTTGCGGGCTTTCAGCGACGACTTGATTGCCATTGCGGGCGTTGTCGATGCGGTCGTGGCCGTCACTGACCGCCATGGCCGTCACTGACCGGGTTGTTAACCCAGGGGGCGCTTACTCCACCGCAATACGTCGCCCAGTTCCCTCGCGACGCTCCGAAGCAGACCTTTGCCGGCATCGGGGCCGGGCGGAACATGTGATCTCCATAATGCGTACCAACCGGAGCCTGTCGCGATTCACATTGCTGATCGACGAACAGGCGCTCGTTGCAGAGAAAGGCTACAATCGATCGCGATGCCCGCGTGCCTTCACGCGACGGCACATGCTACGCGTCTTGGACGGGCGGGCCGCGGCAGGTGAAGCACGCTTGCGATGGCCCGAATCTGGCTTGCTTCTCCAGTAACCCGGAAGACGCCAGGGACGCGCTGCGCTGGACCCGTGCCCTAGCCGTCGAGCTCCCATCTATCGGTTCGTCCGCTCCATATCCGGCCGGACAGGGCCGCACCCTTGGGCTGTTCAAAGGCGCTTGCATCTTCCCTGCGCCGACACCGGCCGTTGTATCTGGAGCGTCAACCCGCTGAAGTCCGGTTGTGCTTTCTCAGCCGAGTAATCGCCGAATTGTCGACAGTGATCACCCCGCCGCAGTCAATTCGCACAGTGAGTTTGTTCACCCCGCGATCGACGCGGGTGACGTCCCCAACAAGAACCACTCTGTCGCCGGCCCGGACTTTCGGTGGCGGATCAATCGTATAAGGATGGTCATACGAAGGAATGCTCACCCTGGCGCGCCCACTGGGGAGAATCGCGATCACGATACCTGCCAGCGCCACCTCATCGCCGACCTCAAATTCGCGAGGCATGTTAACGTGCAGCATGGTCTTCCTCCCGATGCCTTCCTAATTCACGCTTTGCTAAATTAATGCCCGGCCAACCAGGTTGGTTGCTTGCAATCGACTTCGTACGGTTCCGCACAATTCCAAGCTGGTATGCACTCCCAGTTGGCCTCGGATCGGCCTTGTGCGTCAAAATTCTGCAGAAACGGTTTGACGTTCAGGATGACCTTGGCGCGCCCGCCACACGGTAGCGGAGCGGCGGACTTCATCGCAGTCCGGCGATGGCATAAACGCTGAGCGTGAAGCGGAAATGAATCTTTCGCGTTCAGGTACATCGTTCTGGCAAATTCGAGGAACGCCACGCCGGAAGCAGGAAACGTGTGCTGTCCCCAAGCTCCCTCGGAAGGCAAGTTGACCACCCGCCCACCGTTAGTCTAGGTCCGGCCGGTGCGTTCCAAACGTCATAGAAGCCGGTCGATGGCTTTACTGCCACGCGGGTTATTGGAGCCGGATCATCGATGCTGGTGTCGTGCGCCTACGCGCACGTCAAGTCGGTTTCATGCATGGGACTTTCAAGGCCAGCGACGTCATCATCGAGCAATGTTCAGCCAAGCCGTATGTTGTTCGCAATCGTTGCACATGGAAGGCTCCGATCGGGGTGACATCTCAACACTAGGGCAACCGGACAGACGGTGGAAAACGGCCCCAGCTTCAAAAGCTAGAACAATGCCATAAGCCTTGTGCCCTTCTTCGCGCCAGGCTTCGAGCTATTTGGCGAGCTATCCTGAGTTCGGCCAGCGTTGGTTGCCACCAGCCTCGCTGCCGTTCCGGTAATCCGGCAGCACGCCGAGCGGGCCATGTTCTAATCAATTCAACCAACGTCGCCGGACGCCATCGGCCCCAGACGTGGTCGACGTTCGCCTCGATCAAATGCGGATAGAACGCTGCTATCTGCGAGGCGTCGACGAGTTCACCCGAAATCTCGGTGAAGACCACGATACCGTATTGCTCCGTTGCCACGGCACGGCCAAGCCGGGGTAAATCGTCTGGGGGCAGTGGATAGCGACGTCGCCTGCGTTCGGCATACCGCAATCTGGCGGCTTTATATTCCTCGGAATCTTTGGAGGCTTCTCGTCGCCGTTTCCTCTCCTCCGGTTCTGCGCGGCCTGCGGCCCTTTCGATGCTTGGCCAATGGCGCTTCAACTCCTCGTACGAGCGGAAAGGCACCCTCCAGGCCCGCAGTTCGTCGTCCCAGCTCGCCCATGGAACGGCTCGCAGTTCCTCAAGAACCGTCCGCGAATAAGGCGTGCGAATGCGCAGGTCGTCCGCGACTTCCAGATACCGGCTCGACAGGGGATCGAAGGCGAAGGCATCCCGTCCCTTGCTGTCATCATGTGCTGCTCGCAAATCCGCCTCTTGCGCAAGCCAGCGCTGGATGCGCCGCGCTGCAGTCTTTCCTGGCACGAACCAGGTTCTGCGCTCGTCACTCCACCTGGCGCGCGGGAATGTCTGTCGAAACCGCTCAACCGCCGCACGATCGTACGGAAAGCGCGCTTCGGCACCAGGAGCTGTCTGCGGTGCAGCAGGGGCGTCGGATTTTTCCATCAGATTGCGAAGCACAGCATGCGCGCAAACAACGCGGTGCAGCTCATTTGGGTCCAAGAACATCAGAACGCATAGTTAGACCTGCAAGAGGAAGCCGACGAGGCGATCGGTGAAGGCGCTCCCGCCTCACATATGCCGCTACGGTTGACCAGGATCCGCGCAACCTCCAACGTGAGAACTTCACGTTTGTGCTCCGATTGGCACCGGGTCCTGACAGCATCGTGCTTTCGGTTGTTCTGTGGTTCCTCGACCGATAGCAGGACGGCGAGCCCGCGTCGCCGGAGGATAAGAACGACGCGGGCCGATCGGAGATATCCGATCTGGCAGCAAAAATATGAGGGAAAGAGTTTGCTGCGTGGGCAGAACTTTTCCTGCGCGCCGGTGTTCCATCGCGTGAGGAAAAAGGCCCGCCGCACAGGTTGATGCGGCGGGTCGATCAAACGCTGTTGCACCGAGCGGGGGCTCGGGGTCGGACATGCCCGGTGCGCGCGGACCACGCGAACTTTAGATGCACCAGCTGCGATGCGTCCACCAACCGACGGTTGGAGTTTCATTCCGAGAACTGCGCCATCGCCGTTGAGTGCATATCGGGAACCCAGCCTTGGCACAGCACGTTGCTCAGTCGCTGACCTTCGCAAAGGATGCATACAATGGCGAAAGACATATCTCGCGAGGAAGAGCAACGCGGCACCGAAAAAGTTTTCTTCTGGGGCGCTGCAATCGCCCTTGTCCTGTTTGTGTCTTTGGTTACCATCGCCCTCGTCGGAAGGGCCTGATCTGTTTCGACAGTAGGATTGGACCGGCGGGTGCGAGGTCTCGGTGGGTTTAGGGCGAATGCCGGGCTGTTGTACCCTATGAGCCGCTCCCATCCGCCGTTTGTCGTCTCGATCGCCGGTCGAGCCACAACGCACTGAATTCAGAAGATTCATTGCGGGTCACCTGCAGCAAAACTGTCCCAATCCAATCCGATCGGCTGTCCTTTGCTAGAGACGAAAAGCCACGGGCGGACGCACAGGCCTAACTTTTCCCGGAGTGCACCAATGCGTTTAGAAGCTTCCGCCTTGCTAAGGCCGTCGGCATAGCCGTCAGGGTCGTCGGCCTGTTCGGCCAGAGTTTTCAGATATGAGGCTTGTGCGGGAGTCATTGGGTCATCTCCGCTGACCCAATCTTCCGGGTCTTTTCCGACATTTGCCGATGCCTCGATTTTTGGGTTGTGCCGGTCGCCCATGGTCAATCTCCCTTGATTGATCAGCACAATGAGAAACGATCATGATTTGTTCCGCCACATTTGGTAGGCTTTCTCAGACCGTTTGCAGGGCTGCTCGTCACCGACCTGGTCAGTGTGTGGGATCGGTCGGAGTAACGTCGACGCTGGCCGGGACCCGGACAACAAGTCGACTGCGGCTGGATGGTGGTTCCCGCGCCGGACTGGCAGCCATATCCTGCTCTGGTCGCCAACGGCGCTGACAGAGCCTTCGGTCTCAACATATCAATTCTTTGCGGGAAGGGAGAGACTCGGCGTGCCTCACTCAACTGTCGCAACCAGCAGGGGTTGCCCTTCGCGCATCGAGACCCCCCGCCCAGCATTAGCGATGGCCTGCCGCTTTAGGTAGTTTGTCTCATCCCATCGGCGGACTTCCACATTGGCGCGGATCATGGAGATGCCTGCTCGCCGATCAGGCGGGCATATTCCGCCTCCGGCTGGCCATATGAGCTGTTTGCCAAGGTGATGAGACCAGTTCGATCACGGACGATGACCTCGCCACGATTTGACCTGATCAGACCGCGGCCTTCCAGCATTTGAAGTGCCACGGTGACGCCCGGCCGTCGTACACCCAACATGACCGACAGGAATTCATGGGTAATCGGCAGCCGGTCGCCTTCTATGCGGTCGTTGCACATGACCAGCCATCTTGCCAGCCGTTCTTCCAGTTTCAAACGCGCATTGGCGAGGGCGGTATAGCTTGCCTGGATCCACGCGTAGTGCACGTACCGCAGCAGAAAAAGCCGCAGCGTCGGGCTGTCGGAAAGCGCCTTTGTGAATGGCTCGGCGTCCATGCTGGCAACCTCGGCATCCGCTTGAATGTAGCAGTCGTGCGGCGATCGATCGCCGCCCATGATCAGCGCCGAGCCGGTCATGCCCTCGAAACCAATGACTATAACTTCGGCGTCGACCTCCGGCCGGAGTTTCGCCACCATCGAGCCGATCCCCGTCTCAAAGAAGTAGACGGCCTCGATAGCGGCGTTTGCGGTTTCGAGCTGCGTCCTCAATGGCAGAAAGCTGCTGTGAAGGTGAGGGCTGAGCAATTGATGGTGGCCGGAGACATGCGCCGCAGCAGTTCGTTTCTGTATACAGGCTCTGGGCTAGGAATTGGCTGGGGCGCCCGATCGCGGCCTTCTGAAAATGCGAGGCCAATTTTGGAAGTGTTGGGGCTGCTCATGGCTCCCTCCCGAATTGGGGCGGAAGCACGATGCTCGCTCACAGCCGGCGATGCCCTTAATGTTTATCACCGATCAAAGCAGAGTACGCCTTTCAAACCGGCGAGTCCCGAGAATTATCCGTCGGTCGATGCGGCATGTCCACCTCTCCAGGCCTCTGCGCCCCTGTCTCATAGCAGAGGAACAACCGCACTCGCATCCGTTCGGCACCGCCAGAACCCTCGGGCTGAATGTCTCTTCGGTGCCGCAAATGGAGATGTTGCATGGCTCGATCCGTAGAGCACGTTTTCAAAGACCATCTGAGGCTGCGTGCCGCCGGCGATCTCGAGCAGAATCTCAGGCGCAATTATGCCGACGTCGTCCTCTTGGCCGCGAATCCGAATCTGGTGGGCCATGATGCCGCGCGCGTGTCGTCCAAACACCTGCGCGGCCAATTGGGGTCCCACACACTGCTGATCTGGTCTGGCATGGTTGGAAAATGCCCCTGCTTTCGAAACAATCGCCATCGATGAAAAAGGCGGACCGTTACGGCTCGTGGTTCCCGATCCGCGTATTTTTGCGGCTCACAATTCTGGGTCTCAAAACGAGCTGATCGCGAGCCAGTCAAGCGCGGTCGTGACTTGGCCCAAGCGCAAGTGGTTGTCCCGCTGTCGAAGCAGTATCTCGAGCATCTCACCTACGAAGCAAGCGAGCTTCGGGCCCTCCCAACGGCTGTTTTCGACGAGGCCCATCATTTATTCGTGCAGCCAGCGTCGCGGCCGTGAATGTCTGAGTTACAAGTTGGCCGGCTGGATTGGCCCTCAACTTCCAATCCATCCAAGACGCGGCCCAGCAGCGCCAGATCGGAAGGACGAAAGACGCCAGCTTGCTCTGCTTTTGGACCAAGTTGGCATGACGCCCCTTGATGCAGGCCCAGCCGACAGGGCCGAAACTAATTGGGTGCTATTACAGGTTCAAGCTGGAGACAGCCGATCATCTTACAATCTCGTGCTCATGCCGGTTCGATATCCGTTTGGCAGAAGTCTTTGCCGATGAAAAGCAGCGGTTCGTCTGCACGCTTTGCCAAAGCATAGGAGAGGCAATCGGCAAAATTCAGCGCCGCCGGGTGGTGGCCCTTGCCGTAGGTCAGCCAACCCTGGGTCGCAAGATCAACCAATTCGGAGTCGACAGGAATGATGTCGGCCTCAATTTTGCGCAGCCAAAGATCGATCTCAGCCAACGCGTGTTCGCCGCGCCTGCTGACCAGCACCATGCGTGCCTCGAGCACGCAGGTTGCCGGGATCAGACGGATTGGGTCGGAGACCAGCGCTCGTTCCAGCCTTGCTGCCTCAGGCTCGCTCCGAAGGATCGCTACAACAGCTGAGGTATCGATCACCATCAGTTAGGGATTCCATGCTCGTCATACCCGATGATCTCCTCGTCGCTGCGACCATCCAGTTCAGGCAATCGTGCCACTCTTTCTCGGATGGCGCGCAATTCTGCCAGCAGACGCTCCTGAGCGGTCTCTCCAAAGCCCAAGCGGTGCAAGCGCTCGCTAAGGGCCTGATGAATGGCTGCTGTCTTACTGATACCCTGGCGGCGTGCGAGTTCATCGGCGAGAGCAACGGTGGCTGGATTTTTGATGTTCAGGGACACGAGAAGCTCCAAAAATCTACCTTTCTGGCAATTTCTACCACAGTTCTCTAGGCTCTTCAACATACCTGCTAGCCTCGCCTACCGGCGCCGGATTGACCACGACAATCGCCAGGCCGACGCCTGCCAAGCGGCGACCGCAGTCTCCCGAAGCTGCCTGTCGACTCCAATCCGACGACGGCCGGCGAGGAACTCTACCCGGCCGCGGTAAAGAGCGTTCCGGCAGCGGTCCATAGAGCGTGAAAGCAGTCCCTTCATCCTGTCAGACGCACCTAACGAGGCGCTGATCCTCCGTCGCGATGCCACCTCTCGAATATAGCCGCCTGTTCTGCTGGAGCGGCGATGGCCAGTCGGGCACCGGGTTGCTGAGCTGGCGCGGTCGCGGCACCGCATTTCGCAAGTCTCTGCACGTCATGCCACGATCGCCGGTTTTGCTTGTTGCAAGGCCGGCGCTCCTGCCTTTTCTAATGATCCCCGACCGCGGCAAGAACCAGTTCGTGGCGAGAAACGGGGACCCGCATGGCGACCAACTATCATGCCAGTAAGGGAGCGGTATCGCGCGGCGCGCGCATGCTGCGCACCGCCCTCGGCCCGGCGGTCGCAGGCTTCCTTGACGATCCAGCCATTGTCGAGGTGATGCTCAATCCCGACGGTCGCCTGTGGGTTGACCGTCTCAGCGAAGGACTCGCTGCAAGCAACGAAACACTGATCGCGGCAGACGGCGAACGGATCGTCAGGCTGGTCGCGCACCATGTCGGTGCGGAGGTGCATTCGGGCTCGCCGCGCGTTTCGGCTGAACTGCCCGGGACCGGTGAACGGTTCGAGGGCCTTTTGCCGCCTGTCGTCACGGCACCAACATTCGCCATCCGCAAGCCGGCAGTCGCGGTGTTTACGCTTCAAGACTATGTCGCTGCCGGCATCATGACCGAAGGCCAGGCTGACGTCCTGCAGCTTGCCGTGGAGACACGCAAGAACGTGCTGGTGGCCGGCGGTACATCGACGGGCAAGACCACGCTCGTCAACGCACTTTTGGCGGAGGTGGCTAAAACCGCCGAGCGCGTCGTGCTGATCGAGGACACGCGCGAGTTGCAGTGTGCTGCGCCCAATCTTGTAGCGCTGCGCACAAAGGATGGTGTCGCCTCGCTGTCCGATCTGGTGAAGTCGTCGTTGCGGCTTCGGCCCGACCGCATCCCGATAGGCGAGGTACGGGGCGCCGAAGCGCTCGATTTGCTGAAGGCCGGGGGCACCGGCCATCCCGGCGGCATCGGCACCATTCACGCCAATTCTGCCATTGGCGCACTGCAGCGACTGGAACAGCTCGTGCAGGAGGCCGTCGTCACGGTCCCGCGCGCACTGATTGCGGAAACCATAGACATCATCGCGGTTCTCGCTGGTCGTGGCTCAGCGCGCCGGCTCGTCGAGATCGCCTTGGTCGACGGGCTCGATGCGGCCACCGGCGACTACCGCACCCTCGAATGTCGAGACCACTCCGATCGTGAATCCCCACTCTGCCATGGAGCTTCAGAATGAACCCGATCCGCTTCACTCCACCGGCTATCCGCAAGCTTGCCGTGGAGCTGTCGTATGCGACGACCGCCGCGATCATGACGATTGAGCCAGCCCACGCTGCCGGTTCCTCCATGCCCTGGGAGGAGCCCCTTCAGCAGATTCTCGAATCGATCGAGGGGCCAGTCGCCAAGATCGTGGCGGTGATCATCATTATCGTCACCGGCTTGTCGCTCGCTTTCGGTGACACATCGGGCGGATTTCGCCGGCTGATTCAGATCGTCTTCGGGCTGTCGATCGCTTTCGCGGCAAGTTCGTTCTTCCTGTCCTTTTTCTCCTTCGGCGGCGGGGCGCTGATCTGATGGAGGAGGAAGTCCGTGGCTTTTTCGCGCCGGTGCATCGCGCGCTTACTGAACCGATCCTGCTCGGCGGCGCGCCGCGCGCGGTCGCTATCGCCAACGGCACGCTGGCAGGCGCGGTCGGGTTGGGTCTTCGTCTGTGGATCGCGGGGCTCGTCATCTGGGCGGTCGGGCATCTCGCCGCCGTCTGGGCGGCAAAGCGCGATGCGCAGTTCGTCGACGTGGTTCGCCGGCACCTGCGCTATCCCTCGCATTTCGGCTATTGAGGTTTTTCGCCGTGATGAACCTCGCGGAATATCGAAACAAGAGCGCCAGCCTCGTCGACTATCTGCCTTGGGCCGCCCTGGTGGCGCCGGGCGTGGTGCTCAACAAGGACGGCAGTTTTCAAAGAACGGCGCGTTTTCGCGGGCCGGACCTGGACTCCGCCACGCCGGCGGAGCTGGTCGGCACGACCGCGCGGCTCAATGGCGCGCTGCGCCGGCTCGGCTCCGGCTGGGCGATCTTTGTCGAAGCGCAGCGCAATCCTGCCAGCGGCTATCCCGACAGCCGCTTCCCGGATTGCGCATCCACACTTCTCGACATCGAGCGGCGCGAACAGTTCGAAGGGTCCGGCGTGCTGTTTGAAAGCAGCTACTTTCTCACCTTCGTGTGGCTGCCTCCGGCCGAGGAAGCGTCGCGAATGGAGAGCTTGCTGTACGAAGGCCGGCAAAAGACCGGCGTCGATCCTTGGGAGCTCCTGAAGAGTTATGTCGATCGCACGGACCGCGTGCTCAACCTCATCGAAGGCTTCGTTCCCGAAGCTGACTGGCTCGATGATGCCGAGACGCTGAGTTACCTGCACTCAGCCGTTTCGACCAAGCGGCATCGCGTTCGCGTGCCGGAAACGCCGATGCATCTCGATGGCTTGCTTGTCGATCAGCCGTTAGCCGGCGGGTTAGAGCCGAGGCTTGGCGATGCGCATCTGCGCACACTGACCATCACCGGGTTTCCGAACATGACCTTCCCGGGGATTCTCGACGACCTCAATCGCCTTGCCTTCCCCTACCGCTGGTCCACGCGGGCGATCATGCTCGACAAGACCGACGCGACGAAGCTGGTGACCAAGATCCGTCGCCAGTGGTTCGCCAAGCGCAAATCGATCGCCGCAATTTTGAAGGAGGTGATGACCAACGAGGCGTCAGTCCTCGTTGATACGGACGCGGCCAACAAGGCGGCCGATGCGGACGCGGCCCTGCAGGATCTCGGTTCAGATCAGATCGGCGAAGCCTATGTCACCGCCTCCGTGACGGTCTGGGATGTTGATCCATCAATTGCCGACGAAAAGCTGCGCCTGGTCGAAAAGGTCATTCAGGGCAGGGACTTCACCTGCATCGCCGAGGGCGTCAACGCCGTCGAGGCTTGGCTGGGCAGCATCCCTGGCCACGTCTACGCCAATGTCCGCCAGCCGCCGATCTCGACTCTGAACCTCGCCCACATGATTCCGCTCTCCGCGGTCTGGGCTGGACCGATTGAGGACGAGCATTTTGGCGCCCCGCCGCTGTTCTTCGCCAGAACGGAAGGCGCCACACCGTTCCGGTTCAGCCTTCACGTCGGCGATGTCGGCCACACCCTCGTCATCGGCCCGACCGGTGCCGGCAAGTCGGTCCTGTTGGCGATGATCGCGCTGCAGTTCCGACGTTACGAGCACAGCCAGGTTTTTGCCTTCGACTTCGGCGGCTCAATCCGCGCGGCCATGCTCGCCATGCACGGCGATTGGCATGATCTCGGAAGAAATGCCGGAACTGGGCAGGGGGCTGACGATCCGTTGCCCTTGCTCACTTTGGCCGATCTGTCGGACGACGTTCATACCGTTTCGCTACAGCCGCTCGCCCATATTCATCATACGCCAGAGCGAGCCTGGGCGGCCGACTGGATTGTCGACATCCTTCTGCGCGAAGGCGTGTCCATCACGCCGCAGGTAAAGGAACATCTGTGGTCGGCGTTGACGTCGCTGGCCTCTGCGCCCGTCCACGAACGGACGCTGACTGGCCTGTCCGTATTGCTGCAATCTTCGCCGCTGAAGCAGGCGCTCCTTCCCTATTGCATCGGTGGCCCTTATGGCGGCCTGCTCGATGCCGAGCACGAGCGGCTGGGCGAGGCTTCGGTCCAGGCGTTCGAAACCGAAGGCCTGATCGGCACAGGTGCAGCGCCCGCCGTGCTCGCCTATCTGTTCCACCGCATCGAGCAGAGGATGGACGGCCGGCCGACACTGCTGCTCATCGACGAGGGCTGGCTCGCGCTCGACGACGGCGGTTTCGCTGACCAGTTGCGCGAATGGCTGAAGACGCTGAGGAAGAAGAACGCCAGCGTGGTCTTCGCCACCCAGTCGCTTTCGGACATCGACGGATCGCCAATCGCACCGGCAATCGTCGAAAGCTGCCCGACGCGGCTGTTCTTGCCGAACGAGCGCGCCGTCGAGCCACAGATCACAGAGATCTACCGACGCTTTGGTCTCAACGATCGCCAGATCGAGATCGTCGCCCGAGCGACACCGAAGCGCGACTATTACTGTCAAAGCCGCCGCGGCAACCGCCTGTTCGAGCTGGGGCTTGGTCCGATCGCGCTGGCGCTCTGCGCCGCATCGTCCAAATCGGACCAGGCCGCGATCGACCGGATAATCGCCGAGGCGGGGCGAGACCATTTCCTCGAGGCCTGGCTTACGAACCGTGGTCTCTCCTGGGCGGCAGACCTCATTCCCAATCTCACTGGCGTGATCGACCAATCCACAAAGGAGCTTCCCTCATGAATTCCGTTCTTGCAGGTCGCCGTATCCGTCGCATGGCGGCAGCCGGCGCAATCGTCGTCGCGACGGCGCTGTCATCGGCGCCGGCATCGGCACTGATCGTGTTCGACCCAAAGAACTACGCCGAGAACCTGCTTTCGGCATCGCGTGCGCTGGAGCAGATCCACAACCAGATCAGCTCGCTTCAGAACGAAGCGCAAATGCTGATCAACCAGGCGAAGAATCTCACCTCCCTGCCAACCTCGCTGCTTGGCCAGATCGAGGCCAATTTTTCCGAGATGAAGAGCCTGCTCGGCGAGGCCGACAAGCTGGCCTATAGCGTCCAGGAGATCGAGAGCCAGTTTACCTCCGCTTACGAGAATTTCGGTTCGGAACTCTCCAGCCAGCAGCTTGTCGAGGGCGCGCGTCAACGCTGGCAGACCTCGGTGTCGGCCTTTGAGCATTCGCTGAAGGCGGGCGCTGTCGCGGTCGACAACAGCGCCGCGACACAAGAGCAGACGAGTGCGCTGGTTGGTGCCAGCCAGTCCGCGGTCGGCGTGCTGCAGGCGACGCAGGCCGGCAACCAGCTTCTTGCCGTGCAGGCCAAGCAAGTTGCCGACCTCACCGCGATGCTGGCGGCACAAGGACGAGCCGAAGCCCTTGAGCAGGCGAGGCGGGCGGCCGCACAGGAGCAGGCGCGGGAACAGTTCAGCCGTTTCATGACGGGCAGCAGCTACAGCGCGTCATCCGTAAAAATGTTCCACGACTGAGGCGAAGACCGCATGGATCTCAAGATCGCCGCCCGGATAACAGCCGTTCTTGCCCTTGGCGCCGCCATGACCGCCGCCTCCATGGCGCTGCGCGGCGGCGGCTCGCAGGACGCGTCCTCCCCGCGCTCCGCATATCCGGGCGGTGAGCCGGCAAGTGTCGAGCTTGCCCGATGCCGGGACATCGGCATGGCGGCGATCGATGACGACGCCTGCAGGAAAGCCTGGGCGGAAGGCCGCCGACGCTTCCTGCGGCCATCCCGCCCGATCATGCCAAACGTGGCTCCGTCGATCGAAAAGGACCCGACCCGGCTGCCGCCGCTCCAACCGCCAACGCCGCCTTTCGCGGAAGACCGGCCCTATCCCGAAACGGTGGCGCCATGAACGACACCGGCGTCATCGACCGCTTCCTCGAGACTTTCACTCGCTACATCGATTCCGGCTTTGGTCTGCTCGGTGGGGAAGTTGCGTTTCTCACTTCGACCCTGATTGTGATCGACATCACACTGGCCGGCCTGTTCTGGGCATGGGGTGCTGATGAAGACGTGCTGCACCGACTGGTGAAGAAGACGCTCTATATCGGCTTCTTTGCCTTCATCATCGGCAACTTCAACCGTCTTGCCGGGATCGTCTTTGAGAGCTTTTCCGGGCTCGGCCTGAAGGCTGGAGGCTCGGCACTTTCAGGCTCGGCATTGCTGCAGCCGGGCCGCGTGGCGCAAGTCGGCATCGATGCCGGCAATCCGATCCTCGAGGCCGCCAGCCAGCTGATGGGCTACGTATCGTTCTTCGAGAATTTCGTCCAGATCGTAGTGCTGATGATCGCCTGGGCGATCGTACTGATTGCGTTCTTTCTTCTGGCCGTCCAGATCTTCGTCACGCTGGTCGAATTTAAGCTGACGACGCTTGCCGGGTTTGTGCTGATACCTTTTGCGCTGTTCAACCGGACCGCCTTCCTTGCCGAAAAAGTGCTCGGCAACATCGTTGCCTCCGGCGTGAAGATCCTGGTCCTTGCCGTCATCGTCGGCATCGGCTCGGGCCTGTTCGGCGAGTTCACCCAAGGCTTCGGCGCCGAACAGCCCACAATCACGGATGCGCTGTCGCTTGTCCTGGGCGCTCTGTCGCTGATGGGACTGTCGATCTTCGGTCCCGGCATTGCGACGGGGCTGGTCTCCGGTGCCCCGCAACTGGGCGCAGGTGCCGCTGTTGGCACGAGCCTCGTCGCTGGCGGCCTTGGCGTGGCTGGCGCTATGGGTGCTCGCGCCGGATTGAGCGGCGCGGCAGGCGCACTCAATGGCAGTGCGCGTATGTCGGCAGCAGCCGCACGCCGCGGCGCGCATCTGGCCGGCAGCACTTCGGCCGCCTGGGAACTTGGCGCAGCGACATCTGGAAGAGGTGGTGCAGGCTCGGTCGCCGCCGGCGTGGCGGGTGTCGCCAGGGCCGGTGCCAGCGCTGCCGTTCGACCGGTGAAGCAGGCCATGTCGCGCGCCGCGTCGGCGCTGTCCGACAGCTATGAGGCCGGCCGCTTTGCGGCTTGGAGTGCGACGAGTGGAGAGCGATCGTCGGGAACGGCTTCCTCGGGTGACTGGTCGACCTCCGAAACCAGTTCCGACGCCCCGCCCGCATGGGCAAAACGAATGAAGCGTAGCCAGGTCATGAGCCATGGCGCCAGCGTCGCCGCGCATTCAGTTCACTCGAGTGATGATGGGGGCGGCTCGATGAATGTTTCCCTCGATCAGGACGACCGCCGATGACCCCCCTTAGACGCCCTTTCGTTCGTTACGCAAAAACGCCCCACCCCGAGACGCCATATCAGCGTGCAGCCCAGATTTGGGACGAGCGCATCGGCTCGGCTCGCGTCCAGGCGAGAAACTGGCGGCTGATGGCCTTCGGCTCTCTCGTCCTGGCCGGCGGTTTTGCATCCGCATTGGTGTGGCAGTCAACGCGCGGCTCAGTGGTTCCCTGGGTGGTGGAGGTCGACAAGTTCGGTGAAGCGCAGGTTGTCGCGCCGGCCGTTGCCGACTATCGGCCGACCGATCCGCAGGTCGCCTGGCATCTGGCCCGCTTCATCGAACAGGTCAGAAGCATTCCGGCCGACCCGGTCATCGTCCGCCAAAACTGGCTGCGAGCCTACGACTACACCACAGACCGCGGCGCCATTTCCCTCAATGATTACGCCCGGTTGAACGACCCTTTTGCCAAATTGGGCAAACTCCAGATCGCCATCGAGGTTTCCAGCGTCATCCGTGCTACCCCCGATTCGTTTCGCGTCGCCTGGGTCGAGCGCCGTTACGAGAATGGCAACCTGGCCGGCACCGAGCGTTGGACCGCAATCCTCACAATCGTGATTCAGCAACCCCGCGACGCTGACCGGCTCAAAGCCAATCCGCTTGGCGTCTATGTCAACGCCATCAGCTGGTCGAAGGAGTTTTCATGATGCGTGCAGCACCAACAAGAACGTCGGCGAGACCGGTCACGCACAATGCGCCCGAGGCACGTAGGCTTGCCCTGGCACTGCTGTCGGCAACGGCGCTCGCCGGCTGTGCATCGAAGAAATACATTCCGCCGGAAATCGCCTACGACGATGCGGTGCCTGCGGTGCGCAGGGTCGAGCCGCCTGGTCCGGTCAAAGTGGTGGAAGTGCCGAAACCGCTTCCGCTGCCTGGTCAGTTGAAACCAGTCGACGCTACGAAGGTGAAGCCGGAGCCGACCGATCCGAAGCAGCGTATCAGCCAGGCAAACGAGGCAGCGAGGATGCAGCCGGTTCGCGACGGGTTCGTCAATGCCATCCAGCTCTATCCTTGGAGTGAGGGCGCGCTCTACCAGATCTATGCCGCGCCCGGCCAGGTCACCGACATCGCCTTGCAGCCCGGCGAGCAGCTTGTCGGCTCCGGGCCTGTGGCCGCCGGCGACACGGTGCGCTGGATCATCGGCGATACGCAAAGTGGGGCAGGGGAGCGCCAGCAGGTCCATATTCTTGTGAAGCCGACACGGCCGGATCTGCAGACCAATCTCGTCATCAACAGCGACCGCCGCACCTATCTTCTCGAGCTGCGCTCGACCGAAAAGACCTACATGGCTTCGGTCTCCTGGCAGTACCCGCAGGACCAGCTGATTGCGCTGCGGCGCCAGAACGCGCAGGCTTCCGCCGCACAGCCGGTCGCGTCCGGCGTCGACATCCAGAAACTGAATTTTCGCTATCGCATCGAAGGCGACATGGCGCCATGGCGGCCGCTTCGCGCCTTCGATGACGGTGCAAAAGTCTACATCGAGTTCCCGTCGGGCATAGGGCAAGGTGAAATGCCGCCGCTCTTTGTCATCGGCCCGTCGGGCGGCTCGGAGCTGGTCAACTACCGTGCTCGCCAGAACTACTACGTCGTTGATCGGCTGTTTGCCGCCGCTGAATTGAGGCTCGGCGACAAAACAAGCGAAAAGCGCGTCCGCATCGTGCGCACGGACGGCAAACGAACCTCGCCCAGCACGAGGCTGTTCCGATGAGCGACCCTGCAAATGCACCCAACCAGGACATTCGAGCGGAACTGCGCCTTCGGCCCGAACCGGCCAGGGTCACGCGACTGTCGCGCAAGGTGCTGATAGGCGTCGGTGGAGTTGCCAGCGCTGCGATCCTCGGCACGTTGATTTGGGCGCTCGACACCAGACATCGCGGAACCGAACAGCCGCCCGAGCTCTTCACCACCGAAAACCGCTCAACGGCCGACGGGCTACAGAAGCTGCCGAAGGACTATGCAGGTGTTCCGCAACTCGGCCCCGCGCTGCCTGGCGATTTGGGCCGGCCGATCTTGCGCGCGCAGGAGCGCGGCCAGCCGATTGGGGCGTCCAACGTCAGTGGACCGCGCGCCGATCCGGAGGAGCAGCGCCGACTGGCCGAGATCGAGGCCGCACGCGTGGCGAAGCTCTTCACCGATACGAACACGAGACCTGGTCCCACACGAAAGGATCCTGGCGGCAGAGTCATAGAACCGGACACCCAATCTGATCTGACTCCGCCGCTTGGGCCGCCACCGATCGATCCTGGCGCCGCGCAAAACGTGCAGGATCGCAAGCTGGCCTTCGTCAATGCCGAGCCAGACCGTCGCACAGTCAGCCCCAATCGGCTCGCCGCGAAGGCCTCGCCCTATGTGGTGCAAGCCGGCAGCGTCATTCCAGCCGCCCTTATCACCGGCATCCGCTCCGACCTGCCCGGCGAGATCACCGCTCAGGTCACGGAAAATGTCTATGACAGCCCGACAGGATCCCATCTCCTGATCCCGCAGGGTGCGAGGCTGATCGGCCAGTACGACAGCCACATCGCCTTCGGCCAGTCGCGCGTGCTGCTGGTCTGGAACCGGCTGATCATGCCTGACGGCACCTCGATCGTGCTGGAGCGGCAGCAGGGCGCAGACGCTGAAGGATTTTCCGGGCTGGAGGACGAGGTCGACCGTCATTGGGGCCAGATGTTCCGGGCCGCAGCACTCTCGACATTACTGGGCATTGGGACATCGCTTGGGTCCAGCGACGACGAAAGCGAAATCGCCAGGGCCATCCGCGAAAGCGCGCAGGATTCGGCCTCCGATATTGGCCAGCAGCTCGTGCGCAATCAGCTCAATGTCCAGCCTACGCTCACCGTGCGGCCCGGTTTCCCGGTTCGCGTGATTGTCAATCGCGACCTTCTTCTTGTGCCTTACGGCACGTCAAAGGATCCATCATGACCAAGCTGAAACTTTCCGCCATTCCCGATGACCGTCCGGTCAAGATCACTGTCGAACTGCCTGCCGCCGTTCATCGCGACCTCGTTGCCTATGTCGATTATCTGAACAGTCAACATGTCTTTGTCTCACAAGCAGGAGGTGAACAATGCCTGATCTGAGGCTCGGTCGGCTGCCGAAGGTTGGTGTCGTCCGCATGACGATCATCCTGCCGGAGCCCCTCAAGGAGGAACTCGATCAGTATGCGGCCGAGCACAGCCGCCTCTATGAACCGGTGGACACCGCTGCCCTGATTCCGCATATGCTGGAAGCCTTCGTCGGCTCCGATCGCGGCTGGCGCAGCCGTAAGGCGAAGACCGGCCGTGCCCGTCAACGAGCGGCGTCTCCAGCCAGCACTATGGCGCGAAGCGGTGCTGAAGGCGATGGCCCCGCCTGAAGCTGTCCTGGTGGCTTTACCCTAAGCGGAATATCGGTTCCCACCCTAAGCGGAAGCTCGCTTGCTCCGGGCCAATTCACGGCCATGACCCAACAGGAATCCATGGCCCTTTGGGATGAAGGTCGGGAAGGGAGGACAAGCAGCCAATCAGAAGTTCCTCCTCGCCCGTTCAGGCGAGCACTCGAGGTTGAATTGGCCGCTTTGCCCTCATACTCAAAGGACTTCGCGTAGCGGCTCCACCAGATGACCGCCCGCAGTGTAGCGTCATCCCCTCCTCGAACATGTGATCCTCAAGCCCTTCGCAGAAACGCTCAAAGGGCGCGCAATGCCTCGGGCGTTTTTCGTCCGCCTGATCGGAGCGGCCCGGGACACTAAGCAATCAGATGTCGGAAAAAGGAGCCGCTTTCGTCATCCACCTCGGACGCAACAACCTTTGTCCACTGTCGGCGAAGTTCAATTGCCGCGAACAGCGCCAGCTCGTGTCAATTTTTCTGAGACGATTTCTGCAAATTGTCATAAAAGATAATGTATAAACCAACGACAGTCCAAACAAAAAATTAAGTTATATTTTAATTAATTCGCCTATATTAGTTTTTCGACATAGTTCTAGTTATATTTCTGATTGCTCATAATATGGCTTCATGTTATGGTCACATTGCGTAGTTTTAGCTTTATGCTTGTTTGGCGAATTTTATCGCCAGCAAGAAGGCGACCTGAGGGCAATCTCGGAATTAAACCGACGGTAATGGCGGCAGACAACCGCCATGTTACTGATATTTCCATTTTGCCAGTTCTAGCGATTTAAACAACCCTGTCGAAACACTCATCGACGGGGGTGGCTTGTGGTGCAGCGATGCAGCATTTTGGTTTCGATTTCCGTGGGTTTCACTGCTTCGCGGCGGATGCCGACATGAAGTCTTGGCACTATCTGCCGCAGAGCGCAGATGTGCAGAGGGATGACGCGGGAAAGCCGATCCTGAGCTTCACCGACCTCGGTTCGACGGCCTATCTAATTTTCTCGGCGCGATGGGGCGCTACCAATGAAGATATCGAGGCGCTGCGGCGGGAAATAGCGGCCCGTTCGGGCCAGCCGGATGCGGCACAGACCCGGCTGTCGTTTGCGCCGATCACCGCGCCGCTTTGCAACGCCCTGATCGGTAACGGCCGCGGGACCTTTGAAATCGCCGCAAGCAGCGTGACATCGGGTTATCCGCCCTATGCCGCGGTCTTCGATCTCGCCCTCGAAGCCGAGTGGCTCGCATCTGCCCGCGCCGGTGTGCGGGAGCAAGCTGGCTTTCTCGCCGTGGAATATCTCGCGCGCCATCGCATGCCGATAAAAGGCAGGGCGCGGTTCCGCGCGCCGGCCGCTCTCATGGATGGATTGCGCCTCGACAGCGAAGACCTCGCGGAGCAGCTTGATGACGCCATCCGGGATGGCAGGGCCAGCATCGCGATCGAAGTCGACGGCGCGCCTGACGGAAAGATTTCCCAGACGCTGCACAGCAAGCTTTTCGCGCTGATCGCGGCAACGATCAGGCAGTCGCCCGCTCACCGGACGGTTGGCGACGCTGATATCGCGGTTGAACTCGAGCAAATGATTGAAGAGCCAGTCCGTGCGTTTCGCGATCTCGGCACGCTAGTAGCAGCGGAGTCGAACCGAATGCTCCCAGGAGGTGAAGATGCTGCAGATTGACAAGGTACAAGAGATCGAGGGCGTGACGGTCTTTGGCGATTCGGACAAGATCAGTGTCTTCTATCCGCTGGCGCAACAACCACGTTACCGTCGCGGCCCCGACGGCAGATTGTCGTTCGCTTTCTATAAATACAGGTTCCCGGTCGATAGGCCCGACGGCAAGAAAGGCGGCGGCTTCCTTCTTTTTGACGTCGAGTTCGTGGTCGAAGACGAGGTCCTGGTCAAGGTCAAGCAGAAGCTCGCCGAACAGGTGGCTGCCGAGGCCAATCGCCTCGGAATCCAGCCGATACCGGAAGTCGTCATCGGTGCTTTCACCTATACCAAGGGAACGACGTCGTTGCTCTATCCCCAGGGCCTCGTCGAAAGGGAAGTTCCCAGCGGCGGAACGCCATCGCTCTTCGGCAACAACATCTCGACATTCGCGCTGGAACTGCCACCCGAGGGTGCCACTTTCTTCGAGCAGGCCATGCAGGGCCAGGGAGGCGCCGTCGCTATCGCCTATGAGCTGTGGTTTTGGGCGCAACTGCCGGCGATTAACGTCAACGGCTATTTCAACGCATCGAAGTTCTACAGCTTCTATCAGACCATCGACACCGACTGGAACCTGTGGTCGGAGGATTCCTACAGGGAGACCGTCCGGGAACAGACGATCAATTCGGAATCGATGCACATCGATTTCGAGTGGGGCGGGGTGACCGATGAAAAGATCAGGGGGCCGATCCGCGACTGGGCATACCGCACGCTGGAAAAATCCATCGAACGCAACATGATCGATGCCATCGCGCCGGTTCCCGACGATCAGCGCAAATTGCCCGACGGGATCGAGGATGTCACGCGCGACATCTCGAACACCAAGATCACCAATATCTACATCAACTACAAGGAGTCGCAGACTGTCGAGTGGCGCGTGGCGCCTCGCGGCGTCCTGCCCAACATCACCAACCTCAAGGATGGCAACGGCGCGCCGGTCAAGTGGAGCGACTATGCCCGCGTGATCGATCTCGATGATCCGTTCTTCAAGACGCTGCGCATCAACACTTTCGTCAACGCCGATTTCAAGGGACTGCCGATCCACTCAGTCGAAGTGAAGCTGATTTACAAGGGCCGGCCCATGGCCAATCTCGCGGAAGGCGAGCCCGACGGCGAAGTCGTCATGAACAACGAAGAGGATGTCGGGAAGTTCGCGGCTTATGTCGAAGGCGACGACTGGAAATACACCTACAGTTACCAGGTCAATTACCGCGGCGAGAGCCGGCAGTACCAGTCACCCGAAATCGAGACGAACGAAGGCAATCTCACCATCGGGGTCGACGATGTGGGCGTGCTTTCCATCGAAGCCACGGCCGGCGACATCAACTGGACCGAACTCGACCGCGCCGCCGTCGTGCTGACCTACGAGGATGACGCGGGCGGTGTAGAAGAACTCGAGGAGCAGTTCAACCTCACCCAGGCAGCGCCGACATTCAAGATCCAGCGCGTCATTTTCCAGCCGATGCGGAACAACTACAAATACCGCATCAAGTATTTCATGAAGGATGGCCGCGAATACCAGGGCGCCGAACGTCAGGGCCGATCGCAGAGGCTGTTCATCAACGATGTGTTCGATGCGCGCAAGACGGTTTCGGTGCGTGGCGTCGGCGACTTCGCCAACAGGATACAGACCGTCTTTGTCGATCTCGAATACACAGACGCCACGCATACCTATACGCAGACCAAAAGCCAGGCGCTGACGGCGGCCAGTCCCTTTTTCGACTGGACCTTCCCCGTCATCGACGAAAAGGCGGGCAAGGTCACCTACAAGGCCATGATCGCTTACAAGGACGGCACGACGGACACGGTGCCGGTGACGGACGCTGCGTCCGGAACCATCGTGCTGCCGCCGCCGGCGGAAGCGTTCCTCGAAGTGCAGATCATCGCTGACCTGATCAACTGGGAGCAGGTGAAATTGGCGCGCGTGTCGCTCAATTACGACGATCTCGCCAGCGATGTCTCACAAGCCAAGGATTTCGTCTTCAGTGCCAGCAACAAGGCCAACACCACATGGAAGGTGGAGGTCAAGAACAAGGAGCAGGACGATTACACCTACGCCGTCAGCTACTACCTGGCGACCGGGCAGAAGAAGGATGTTCCGCCGACGTCTACCAGCGAGCTTGCCCTGATCCTCGACCCCGCCGCCTGACGCTTACGCCGCGAGTGAGACCTTCATGCTTTATCTCAAGCCTCCATTCCACATCGTCCGCGGCGTGGCGGTCTTTCCGGATCACGCGAACAACCGTGCGTTCTATTTCCTGCCGGCGGAGCCGCATCTCTCGATGGTGCTGGACACTGCGACAGGCGTGAAAGTGCCGCAGATACAATTGCTCAAGTTTCGCGGCGGAGCGGGAAACGGGGGCTTCCTGACGTTCCAGGTCGACCTGGGTCTGGATGATGGCGTGATGGACGACATCGCAGCGGAACTCCGCGGCTTGTATCCCGGAGAGGGGCCTATCCAACTGGCGCCCGTTATTCTCGAAGGGGGGAGCGTGCGCCTGATCATGCTCGGCCGCGCCACGGACGAGCAGGGCAAGCCGTTGTGGGATACGGAGCAGCAACAGCGTTTCGTCGTACGCATCACGCATCCCTCGAAGCCTTCGCTCTATGGAAACAACCAGGCGATCTTCAGTGTCGAACTCGATCAGGAAGGCGTCGAACTGGTCGAGAACTCCATATTGCACAGCGAGCTGATGCCAATCGGAGTCGTCTATCAACTGGACTTCTTCGCCCTGCGCCCCGCCTTCTCTGTCAAGATTTCGGCCGATTGGAACCGGGTGCAGACCCACATGGAGGAGAGTTTCACGACCGATATCCTGTTCGCGTCCACCGAGATCGACAAGGTCGTCGACAAGCTGGTCGAGGCCCAGGTGGTGCAGATCGATGTCGATTCATTCCTTCCGGAGGGCGAGGACGCGGGCTCCTGGGTCGGGCGGCGCGATCAGGCAATCGATCAGTTCAAGGACATGGTGCTGGAGAATTTCTTCAAGCCCAGTCTTGAACCTATGAAGGAGGAAAAAGACGGCTGGGATCGCTTCACCGATACGGCGGAGCGCCTGGCGCTTCTGGGCGCGACCGGCGGCTGGGGCGGCGTCGCCAAGTTCAGTTATGTGAAGAAGGACCTGCAGCGCATCGACCAGAAGCGCGCCAGTCTGCAGATGAACGAGCGCGTGACGGTGAAGCGCAGCATCTACCCGCAGGCGACGCTGAAGGGGTTGGGCAAGATGTTGCGCGACGCGCAGGGGCAGATTGATGCCGGTCGCTTCATTCAGGAGGTGACGCTCGACGATCCATGGTTCGAGAAGCGGAAGATCAAGGCCTACTCACTCGTCAACTTTGAGCACGATGAAGTCGATTCGGTTAACCTGACGCTGACCTATGATGGCCAGCCGCGAACCATCCGGCTGAGCAAGGATCAACTGGACGGCAGCCAGGAATGGAACAGCCTCCTGGACGGCGGCAAGATGGTCCGCGGCATCCCCTATGAGTATCGGGTCACGTTCCACGATGTCGACTCTGGTGAGCGGCCCGGCGTCGTCAATACCGGCACGCTGACAACCATCGGCGACGAGTTCGAAGTCTCGCCGCGCAGCGACGGCCTCTATTTCATCGACGATATCCAGATCGGGGCGAGCCTGCTTCCCTGGGATCGCTTTCCGCAGGTTGCCGTCGAGGTGCGCTACAACGATCCGGTGAACCGGATCGATCTCGCCGAGAGCTTCCTGCTCACCCAGGACAAGCCGGAAGTCACCTGGAAACGGTTCCGCCTCGACAGCACCCTGGACCGCTACGACCTGAAAATGACGTTCATGGCGGCCGACCACAGGGACATCGTCCTCGACTGGGCGCCGACCGACCAGGAGCGCCTGATTGTGCGCGATCCTCATCCGCAGAAGCGGACGCTACAGGTCGCGCCTGCCGTGGACTGGCGCCTCGTCGCCATGATTCTCGTTGACCTGCGCTATGTCGATGCCGCGAACGGCATCGACGAACAGCAGACGCTCACCTTCTATGACACGCCGACGGACCGCAATCCCAAGGCGTTCTTGGTTAATCTCGCCGATGCGAGCCAGCGTCTCGTGAGCTACGCAGCCACGATCATACTGAAGGACAATCGCGTCATCACCATTCCCAACTCGATGACAACCGGATCGACCATCGCGCTGCGCACCGACATGGTCGGGCACAAGGTGGTGACGGTTACGCCACCGGACATCGATTTTACCGCGCGCGGCATCGAGCGCGTCGAAGCGCAGCTCTCATACCGCGACAACGATGCAGGGTTGAGCTTTCAGGACCGGCTGGTTTTCACGAAGCCGCGCGACATCGGCTTCTTCGAGTTCGACTACGTTTCGCCCGACCACTCGAGCTACGGCTGCCTGGCCACGCTGGTCTTGTCCAACGGCCTCGTCCTCGAGCGGGACCTGGGGAGCCTCGGCCTTGATCGGCTGGCGCTGCCGGCGGGTTGAGGAGCGTGTAATGCCGGGAGCTGAGCCATGCTGATGATGGGAAGCAAGACGGTTACGGTCGAAGGCGTTACGGTATTCGCCGATCATGCCGACCCGGCGCAATTCTGGTACCTGCCGGCGCCGGTCGTTCTTGCCGAGCGCGAGGGCGTGCCGCAATTCACGCTCATCCGCTACCGGCCGGCGGTGGCGGGCGCGGGCGTAAAGGGTGGCGGCTTCCTCATGATGGAGGTCGAACTGCGTCTTGATCCGGAGGTGGAACGCAAGATCATCGGTGCGGTAGCGCGCTTCAGCAATGGCACGCCTCGGCTCACCCCTGTTCCCTTCGATGACGGCAAGGTGCAGGTAATCGCGCTCAATGTCCAGGGAAGCGGCGGCACCATGGCGACGCCGTCACCGGCCGGCGCCTTCGTGGCGGTGGAGGCAGTGCTCGGCGCAACCAAGCCATCGCTCGGCGGCAACAATACGGCGATCTTCAGCCTGACGCTCAGCGAGGAGGGGTCGACCATCCTCGACCAGGCATTCAGGCAGGGCGCCACGCCCGTCGGCGTCATCTACGACCTCAAATACACCGCGCTGCGGCCGGCGCTCGATGTCAAGATAACCGCGAATTTCAAGCGGATCTACGATCGCCTGAACTTCAGCGTCGACCTGACCGCCGGCGCCGTCATCTATGGCGTTCCCGTCTATCTCGAGGCGGGCATCGACATGGCTTTCGAGAAGCTGAAGCAGGACGGCGTCATCGACATTAAGGTCATCAATTTCTCCAGTGCCGCCGACCAGGACGACAAGGAGAAATGGGCGCTCGACTTCTTCAAGCAGAATCTGCTGCAGCAATGGTTCCAGCCGACACTGGCTCCCGTCACCTTCGATCGAAAGCCACCGGCTGGCGGCACGCCGCCGGCCGGTGGTGGCGGTGCAGCGCCGTCAGGGGGCGGCAGCGCTTCGCCCGCTGGTGGCGGAGGTTCTCCCGCGGGAGGCGGCGCGGCACCCGCTGGCGGTGGCGGATCGGCTTCCCCTGCTGGCGGCGGATCGGCGGTGCCTGCCGGTGGCGGGGCGGCACCAGCCAGCGGCGGCGCATCGCACGCCAGCGGTGGGGCAGCGCCAGCCAGCGGTGGCGCACCGCACGCCAGCGGCGGAGCAGCGCCGGCTGGCGGCGGTGCGGTGCCTGCCAGCGGTGGTGCATCGCCACCCGCCGGAGGAGCGCCGGCTGGCGGCAGCGCGCCGTCCGGTGGGAGTTCGCCGCGTCCGGCCGGCGGCGAGATGGCAAGCGAGTCGACCGTCATGCCAATGCGCTATGAAACGCGCGAAGTGTGGGCCTATGCCTTTCTCGAAGCGGCCGGACGAGCCCCGGCGCAGTTCACCCGCACGATCGATCCGGAAACCCCGGGTTATGACGTGCAGATGACTCAGCGCGCCGACAGCGACGAGGTGACGCTGCTATTTCTCGGTGCAAGCGAGCCCCCCATCGTGTTCATCAACGGAACACAAGAAGCGCTGTCAGATGACCGGCAGGCGACGCTCACCCTCGCGGCGGGCGCCACCGTCCAGGTCGAAGCGACCTATCGTCCCACGCCCGGCGGCCAGCAGGAATTCCGGCTCTATTTCGATTTTGACAAACCGCGCGCGCAGGGCTGGTCCGTGTCGCCGCCCTCGGCCGCCTATGGCGGCTACCTGGCCAACCGCACCACTCCGCTGGATTCGCGGTTTGAAACGAGTACGGGTCAGCCGGGCGTTGGCGGCGATGGCGCGCATGGCGCCGACGCCTTGCGCGGCTGGCTCGGGAATACGCTCGGTTCGCCAAGGCGCGTGACGGTCGAGAGCCATGCGAGCTACGAGGGCAATGATGGCGCGGCGAGCCTCAACCAGGATCTCACGCAGCGCCGCGCCGATGTCGCCGTGGGCATCATCGGCACCGATGCGCAAGTCACGTCGGTCACGCCCATGGGCTTCAGTGTGGCGCGGGCCGCCGGCCGATCCGGCAGTCCCGAGGATCGCTATGCGCTGGTGCGCGGCGCTTCAGCCGAAGGGCGGGCGGTGACAATTCGCGGAACGCTTTCGCGCGCGGCCGCTCCTTCGAATGGCGGCGCCACGCCGCCGGCCTCCGATGGCGGTGGTTCAGCACCTCCGGCTTCCGGCGGCGGCACAACGCCTCCAGCTTCGGGTGGCGGTTCAGCGCCTCCAGCCTCGGGTGGAGGGGGAACGGCGCCTCCAGCTTCAGGTGGCGCCACGCCGCCTCCGGCTTCGGGCGGCGCTGCCGCACCCAAGCCCGGCACCACGGCGCCGACGATCCCGCAGCAGCCGCCGCTCGGCGTGAAGCTCGCGTTCCGGCTCCAGAAGATCGAGCAGATCGAAGACAAGACCGTGACTCTGCAATACAATCGCCAATCGGCGGAACAGCGCAGCTTTGCGCCACAAGGATTGATCGGGCTGCTTGCCGACGATCTCGACGGACCGCCGCATTTCATAGAGGTCGATCTCGACAGCCCCTTCTTCCGGGAACTCGCTATTCAGATCGACGCGCCTTCCGTCTTCGATCCGATCGGTCTGATGAAGGCCGATGTCGCCATCGAATACGGCCGCGCAACGGACCCGGTCGGCATCAAGCACAAGGACATCAGCTTCAGGCCCGGCGGCGCGAACCAGGACAAGGCGTCGTTCTTCCTGAACCCGAAGTTCGACTTGAGCTACACGCTCTCATTGCAATATCACTTCAACCCGCTCTCTGGCTGGGATGGCGAGAAGCTTAGCTACGACCTGCCGCCGGTGTCGTCCCTAGACCGCACGCTGCTGGTCAATCCGTTCCGCGATTTTGGATTCCATGAAATTCGGATCGTGCCGGGGGACATCGATCCCGACATGGTCGATTCCACCGATGTGTTTCTGCACTACGAGCATCCCGGCCAGTGGTCGCGCGACACCATGATCACCGTCACGCCCGGCGATGTCCCCAAGAGTTGGAAGCTGCGTCTCAGCGATCCGGAGCAGCGCTGGTTCACCTATCGCTGGGTTCACCGCCTCAAGGATGGGAGCACGAAGGAAATCGCTCCCCTGCGGACCAACATTCCTCTGATCACGGTGAACGACCCGTTCGACGAGCCGCTGATTATCGAACTCTACCCAAATTACGATGCCTCCCAGATCCGCCTGGTCATTGTCGATTTGAGCTATCAGGAGAAAAACTCGACGAAGAAGCGCACGCAGCAGATCAAGTTCCAGCCAACCGAGGTGGACTCGCGGCGTATCCGCTTTGGCCGCACGGATCGCAGTCAGAACACCTACACGATGCAGATCACCGTTCTGGGCGTCGACAACTCGGTACGCCGGCTTCCACCTGTCAACCCTGCAACTACAACAGTGTTCTTGGGCGAATACATGGCCCAGGAGACATTACGAAGGAGAGTGCTATGAGCAGTGCAACAAGTGCTACCTTACAGGCCAAGGAAGCGAAGCCGGCGCGCGAAGGAAAGAGCTACGGCTATCAGAAGCCTGCCGAAGCAGCGGCGGCGCCCGTCGTAGTCGCAGTCTCCGCTGTCGAGACGCAGAAGCAGAAAGTGGTCTCCGCCTTCGACGATTTTCTTGACGCCTTGGCGGACCAGGTTTCGCCCGGCGGCACGGGTGGAACCACTCCGAGCAACGGCTCCACTCCCAACGCGCCGGGCACCGGGTCGGGCACAACATATCCCGCAGGCACCGGAGGAACGGGCACCGGAGGAGCGGGAAGCGGCAGCGGAACCGGAACGACGACGGGCGCGGGAACCGGAACGTCAGGGACCGGCGCGCCGAGCGGCGGCACGGGAACGACAGGAACCACAGCGCCTTCGACCGGGGGAGAAACTGCAGATAGCGAAGCGGCCAAGAAGGAAGCATTTGAGCGCAACGTCGCCGTGCAGAAGGAAGCCTATGTTCTTGATCGCTTCCGCGAATCCACCAAATTGAGAAGGAAGCAATCCGAGTCAGCTCCGTCTCCCGCCGCGACCCTCATAGCCGCGGTCAACATGCATCAGTCGGACTCCAATCGCGCGCCGCTGACGGAGTCGAGAGAGTTCAAGTCGTATTTCGGGGCCCAGGGCCGCTCGCAGGCGCCGACAATCGAGAAGATGGCGACGCCGCGCTCGGAGCGGCCGGAGACGGTTCCAGCCCCGGGCGTCGTCAACCTGAAGCCCATCGACGCCTACTGGGGCAGCTATGGCAACGCGATCGAGCGGGCGGCGGCGCGAGCGCAACTGGTCAGCACCAAGCTTTACGAGGTCATTCTTGGAAGCGACGACCGTGTGCGCGTCACCAACAACCAGCTTTACCCGTGGCGCTGCATCTGCTCGCTCCTGATTACAGCCAACACCGGGGCCCAATATGTCGGAACCGGCTGGTTGGTCGGGCCGCGGCTGCTGTTGACGGCGGGGCATTGCGTCTACATGTCGGACGAGGGTGGTTGGGTCAGCCAGATCGAAGTGGCTCCGGGCCGCGATGCCGACAACCGTCCGTTCGGCACGGTCGTCGCCACCGACATGCGCAGCGTGACCGGATGGACGCGTGACGGAAATTCCGATTTCGACTATGGTGCGATCATCCTGCCCACTGACAAACGCCTCGGCGATCAGCTTGGCTGGTTCGGCTATGCCAATCGGCCGGACGACTACCTGCGCAACGTCACGCTGAACCTGTCTGGATATCCGGGCGACGGCGGTCCGGCCCATGTCGACGGCACTCAATGGTTCCACAGCCGGACGGTGAAAGACGTCTTCGAAAAACAGCTCACCTATGAGATCGACACATATGGCGGACAGAGCGGCTCGCCGGTCTGGGAAATGACCAGCGAAGGCTATCGCTATGGCGTGGCGATCCACACTTTCGGAACCTCGGTCAACAATGGCGGCACCCGCATCACCGGCGAAGTTCACCAGAACATCCTGAACTGGTCCGGCGAGGCGGCCTAGGGGGCGGGGCATGGCGAAGGGATCGATCATCGGCATGGTCCGGGATGAAAAGGGTGGGCCGGTCGCCGGTGCGACGGTTGCGATCACGCAAAGCTCGCAGCCCCATCGCGACATGGCCGCCATCACCTCCGGCGACGGCTCCTTTCGGCTGAACGGCCTGAGGGGGGGAAGCTATTCGCTGGAGGCCCGCCGCGGCAACGGGCTCGGCGGCGCCAGCGTGGAATTGGTCGAGGGCGGCCTAGCAACGGTGGAGATCGCGCTTGCCTAGCATGGCCGCCCGCCGCGCGAACGAGCAGGCCGCGCCGTCTACTCATTCGAGCATCGACGCGGCGATCAGGCATGTGCTCGCCTGCTATCGCGATGTTGCCCCCGACATGCCGGATGTGATCGCTGCGATTCTCGCTTCGCGGCTCTACGCCGAAGGTCCCGACGCCTTCGGCGGCAGCAAGCTGACGGGCGACGGCTTTCCCGTCGAGTTCGCCGTTTCGACGGCCGACGAGACGTTGCGCGTGACGGTGGAAGCCGGCGCGCGCAACCTGACGACCAGGCAGCGGCTCGAGCTTGCCATCAGCCTGATCGGATCGATCGACGCTAATGCCTTGGGGGAGGAAACGCTCGCGTTGGTCCGCAGTATTGTCCAGGCCGATTCACCGCCTGCCTACGGCGCATGGATCGGCCTCCGCTTCGGCGGCGGCGCGAGGCGGGCCAAGCTCTATGCGCAGATTGCTCCCAATGTCGATCCCGGCTTGCTGCCGCTTCGGCTTCCGCGCCTGCCCGACCGGCCCGCGATTCCTCGCATGATCGGCTGCTCGGCAAGGGGTATCGAACTTTACCTGAAGCTGCCATCGCTGTTGCCGGCGGAACTGGCGGCGGTTCTCGAGCCTGCCGGCTTTGCCAAAAGCGCCCGCGAGGTTCTGGACTTCATCGAGAACCTGTACAGCCATGAGATCCGCGGACGCCTGCCGGGTCCGTCGGTCGGGGTCAGCTTCGCGCAAGCGTCCGGCCAAGTTTGCGTGACCCTCTTTTTCTTCGCTCGTTCGCTCTGGGGGGCGGATTCGCGTATCCGTCGGCGCTTCGTTCAGGCAGCCGGCGTCGCATGGAGCGGTGCCCACAATTATCTTGAGGCCACCGCCCCCATAGCGGACCGGGAAAAATGGACGACATTCCATGGTCTTGTCGGCATCACGCTTCGTACCGGTGCAGGCCCGAGCCTCTCAATCGGCTTTCGCCCGGTGTCGTCATGAATGGGAACGAATTCAGCGCGCTGGCAAGCTTGCAGCGTGCCGACGGCGCGTTCCCCTCGGTAATCGTCTCGCCAGACGGGCAGGCCGTCTCCGACTTCAATTGTTTCACGGCGGCGATCGTGCTGCGCAGGCTGCGCAACGCGCCACCGTCTCCAGAACGCGACAAGATCGTCGGCCGTGGTCTCGATTGGCTCACCGCTTGCCGTTCGGCTCGCCCGCCCAATGCTTTTTCGTTCTGGCCCGACGACGACAGGCCTGCCTGGGCAACGGGCGTGCCTGCTGATGTAGACGATACCGCGATCATCCTGTGCGAACTGCTGCGTCATGGGCGGATCGGCCGCGCAGCGACGCTGCGCATTGTCTGCGACGCCATTCTGCCCTGCCGGGTGAAAGCCGCCATGTTGCCCGTTCTGCCGCCATGGGTAGCGGAAGGCAGCTTCTTCACCTGGATCCCTCCCGAATCCTCACGCGCCGAGCCGGCGAAACCCTTCGCCAATATCGTCGACTGCTGCGTCAATGCCAACGTGGCGGCGCTGCTGGCGCTGCTCGGCACAAACTCGTTTCCGGGCCACGATGCGGCTATCCAGACAATCGTCGGCGGATTGCAGTGGGCGGGACAGGATCCAGCCCGGCTGTCGTCTCTCACGCCGTTCTATCCCTCTCTCATCTATCTGGCGGAAGCGGTCGACCATGCGGTTGAATGTGGTGTGACGAAACTGCTGGAGGCGCTTGCCCAATTGCGGCTGCTGGCCGCGGGAGCACCGGATGGTGCAGCCGGCATCTGTTGCAGCGCCTATAGTCGCACGGTCTGGCACGCACCGGCGGCTGACGTTGCGCGTGCGATCTCGTCACAACATGTGTTGAGAGTCGGGTCAGGTCGAACCGAGAAAGATGGATTTCGAGAACCGGAGCGCAGCGCACATTCTCCGATCCTTTAGTTCTTACGCAGTTCCGGATGGAAAACCGCTGCGCACCTTTCCCGGAATTGCCCTGGCAGGAGGCCGGAATGGCGCTCATCGACAGTGCAGATTGGGACCGGCCCGTTTCTTTTGACAGGGGACGCATCTTCCAGGGCTTTGGCGGCGGTCCGTTTCGGCTTGAGCCGGCTGGCGGCACGGTAGGCTCATCGAGCACCGGTGAGCTGGCCTTCAGGCTCGATCTCATTCGCAGCCTCAAGGAAAGCCAGTCGCGGGCAGTGCTGTCTTGCGGCATTGTTGCCGAATACGCTACCGACCCGGCTCTCGAGCGCGCTCGAGAAATCAATGCCGACGCATCCATCTCACCGGTCGTGCTGACCGATTGGATTTTCAGGTTCACCCCATCGCCGGTCTTGCAACCTTTCGCCAGCTTGCTTGAGCCGATTGCTCTCGTGTCGAACGGGCTGGGCAGCGCCCGACTTCTTATGGAACTCGACATCGGCGCGGGGCAAATGCTGGAGGCCATGCTGCAGACCCGTGACAGTCTCCCCGCCATCGCCGAAGCCCAGACCATGGGCGTGTCGCCGCGCGTGCCGGTGGTGGTGCGTTTCAGCGGATCCCGGTTGCTGGAGGAGCTACTCGTCCTGGCGGATGCGACCGGTGCCGTGCCGCGATCGCTGATTGCCGACTATTTTAGCCGCGACCTCGCGGCTCTGCCCATTCGTATCGACGGCACCGTCGACGCCGGCATGGCGAAGAGTTTCGCCGAAACCATGACGGACCGAATCATCGCGCGTTTCGGGCACTTCATTCCCGCCCGGTTGCTCGGGGATTCTCCCGTCATCCGCTTGGAGCGGCAACCCGGAGACGTCGATCTCGTCTGGTCGTTGTCGCAGCCTTTCCTTGCCGCGCGGCGCATGCTGCTGCCCGTCGACCTGCTGTCGGCGGCGCAGGAGCAGGCCGAGCGTCTCGGCATCGGCTCGGTCGTTATTCGTCGCGACATGAGCACGCTACCGCCGGTCGGCCAGTCGCGTGTTTCGGTGTTATTCAACCTGCCGGCATCGCGTACCGGGGTAGAAGCGCTCGGCATCACGATGGTGTTTGCACCACGCCCGCCCTTGCGGCCGCAGCCGCGGATCGTGACGGCCGAACTCGGCGGCACAAGCGATATCGTCGACATCGATGTCATGCTGTCGCCCGGTGAGCCCCTCGTCTATCGCTTTTCGACTTTCGCGGTGTTGAAGGACGAGAACGGTGTCACCCAGGTCGACGGGCCGGAAACGCAGGCGAGCGGAAGTCCGCTGCGCCTCGGCCCGGATATGTTTCCTTTTGAACTGACGCGGGTCGAGGCAACGCCGGCCCTCATTCAACTGGCCATCGTCAGCGGCCTCTGCACCTACACGGCCGGGGGAAAAGAGCATACGACGCCGTTCGTGCTCGACAGCGGACGGCTTTCCACCGCCATAGCCATCCCGCGCGGGTGCGACGCGGTCCTCATCGAAGCCGTTGCAACCGCGCGGGACGGCTCCGGTACGCTTCGCCTCAATACGGTGGACGGCACTGACGCGCGGTTCGATCTCGCATCCTTTCCCTCCTATGGCCCAACTCAGGTCCAGATCACCTGCATCTTCGACGATGACGCGCAGATCCGGGCGCTCAGCGTGCTGCCGATCGGACTCGACGATATCCCCGACAACGTCACGACGTTGGCCTTCACGCCGGCGGAACCGACGAGGACTTTCCGGTGGTTCGCATCCACGCCGTTCACGGCGGGTCTGCGTTATCGCGGCTCCGCCGCCATGGGATCGCTCTGGTCGGTCGCGCCCGCCGATAAACCATTGGCCGTCAAAAGCTCGCGGTTAAAGCGCCAAGAGCGGGCACGCCCGGTGGCAGCGCGCGCGGCGCAGCCAGTCCGCGAAGTGCTGCCAAAGAACCTGGATCGCCGCAGAGAGTCGTCTCCGGCCGGCCTTGAAGACGCGGTCGTGGCGGTTGGGCGCAGCCCGCAAGAAGAGCCGACCGATCAGCTTGTCTACACGCTCCTCTCCGACGACAGCCGCAAACTGTATGTTCCGGTCTATCGGCTCGGCACCGACAATGTCGAGGGCGGGCAGCGCTTTCAGATTGCGCTTTCGCAGCAGCACGCTACCTCGACTCTGACGGTCGGCCTCGAGGCTTTCCCGGCTGCTTCGGTCTTGGCGCAGGCGCCCGACTCCACGGAATATCAGCACAGAGTGCTGATCGAGCTAAGCTTCCTGATGGCACCGCCGTCCGGCGCGCGTAAGACGCTAGAGTTCACCGATGTCACTCGCGAGAGCGATCACATCTGGGCCAAATTGACCTTTGCCACGCTGATGGAGCGTGACGAGGTTTATCGCGCGCTGACCGAGCAGGAGCGAGCCGCCCGCCTCACTATTCGTCGCATGATTGACGTGGAAATTCCCGATCCTCCGCCAAGGCCGCATGGGGGAGGCGGGTCCGGCACGGGCAATGGCAGGCCGCTCGGCCCCTTCCTGCCGAAGAAAATTTCGGTCGTGTGGCCGCCGAACAAGATCCTGACATTCGAACCGGACAGCATACGCGACAAGATAATTACGGCAAATGCCACCTCGACAACGAGCCTCGCCACCCTGCAGCCGGGCATCGTGGCGAATTCGATGATTGCCGCGCATGAGGCGGGCTTCGTGAAGGCGGCCATTCCGTCCGTCCGGCTCGCCATCGGTACGCTTGTGCGGCAACCGCCGATTCCCATCGTGGATGCGCTGCCGATACCGCGGCTGTCCATCCTCGGTGTCGAGGACCAGTCGGACGGTTCGACTATTACCCTCGCAATCGACAATTGGGCGGACTATTCCGACGATTTCTTCGCCCCGTCGCCTGACCTCCCGCCGGGTGGCGTGAATGCCTCGGCTTCGCGCACCTGGATCGATGTCGTCGATGCCGACAGCGGCAAGCGTCTCCACGGCTTCTGCGACCTCGATTCTGCGCGCCAGCTTTCCGCGCTCATTGTTCCCATTCCCGCTGGCACCGATGCGCCATCGGCCTTGCGCGTATCGCTCACCGACAGGCGCTCGAACATCGAGCGGCAGTCCGAGCCTGTCGCAACCGTCGACTTGCGTCGATCGCAACGGACATACACGGCCGTGCGGCGTGAGCTGGAACAGACGATTACGCCCGAGCCGTTTTGCTTCTCGCCCGCCCTGCACGGTTATATCTTTCAGGCAGTCGCGGCGTCCGCGGGAGGCGCAAGCCAGTTGATCCGCCATGCGCTTGCCTGGAAAGACAATTTCTACACCTATCTCCAGGACGCTTCACGCCGGTCGATCATCTATATCTTTCCCGACCGTTACAAGATTGCGCGGCGACGCGATCCGCCCTTCACGCCCTTCGCTACCGTTCGTGTCACCTCAAAGCCCGATGGATCGGACACGACGGTGATCCTTGACTATGTCGTCGCGCCGTTCATCGATCCCAAGCGGCTAAAGGATGCACGCGACCAGCTTCTGGCCCTTCCACAGTTCGGCGCGTCGAGCATCGACTTCCAGCCTTTGCCGACCAGCGATATACGCTTCTTCGTTGACCGGCCGACGCAATCGGGTTCGGTTCACGAACAGCGGCCGGATATCGCGACAGTGCTGCACGGCGCGCTGAAAGACACGCTGTCCATGCCGTTGCCCGACTTCCGCCTTCTGTTCGATGCGATGCATCAGACCACCGCCGCTCTGTTCATCGGCAAGGTCGAGGTGGATGTCCCCAACGGGCGCACGGAGATCATTCCGTTCGAGGCCAGATTCGACGATCTCGAGGGCGACATCTTTTCCTATATCGCCATCGCCGAGGCCGGAACGCTGCGTGTCGTGCTGACCAATGCTATCGAGAGCCCGGTCGATATCCAAACCCTCGACGCGGCGATCGGCACGGGCGGCGAGGCGATCCCGGCTTCGATCGCACCGGGTACGTTGCCGAAGGAAAATGTCGCGCCGGGGGAAGCGGTTGAACTGTTTGTCACGTCATCGGCGCCCTTCGCGCTGGCGCCGGACATAGCCTTCGATCTCAGCGGCGTGCACGTGAATGTGGATCCGGAGGCGGTGTGGAATCACATCTTCGACGGTAGTTCCGTCGACTATTTCCGGCTGGTCACGGCTAAGGCCGTTGCTGGCTTGTTCGAACCGATCGCCGGACGTGAGAGCGAGCGCATCGTCGCGATCCTCGTGGAATTCGAGGCAGGCGGCACGGCTGAATTGAACGCCGATACGCTCGCTGCCCAGGTGCGGATTGATTATCCGATCACCGCCATTATCTTGAACCGGCCCGTTGCCGCCGGCTACCGCTATTCGGTAACGGTCATCCGCGCCAATGGCCGTCAGGATCAGGACCCGCAACCAAGGACAGGCACAGGCGCAACCTTCTTCGTCAATGTCCAGCCGTGACCTGACTGGAACTGCGCACGAACCGGTCGGCGCAAGGGTCCCCGAGCTGCCGTGCCTCGCTGCTGGCGACGAACACCTTGAACATTGCATTGCCGGCGCAGTGCCCGACATACCGGAGGGCCGCTTTGTTTCAAAATCGCGACTTCCTGCTATCCGACCGCAAAGGTCGCGAGATGGCCCTCCTTGCCCGTTCGGGTGGACAAAACAAACAGCCGCTGTCCACCTCTGAGCGGCAGTTTATTAAAGGTGCCGAGCGCTGGATTTTGGCCACCCTCATAGAGTCTGGGTAATGCCGATGTGCTTGGCGGTGAAAGCGGCGAGACAATCACTGATCCGGCAAAGCCGATTGCGCCGATGCTGGCACGGTTCATGGCAACCGACAGAGGCTTTGCCAGAGCCCAACGCACTCTGAACCCGGTGCGCTTTTGGCCGCTGCGGGCTATCGCCGAATCTCAGTATTGACACAGGGTGAGCAGTCCAACCCTCCTTGCAGAACGATAATGAAGACACGGTGCGTGGTGCACTTGTTTCGGAACGGTTGTCCGCATGGCCAACCGCCCTCGGCGCGTGCTGCTGTATCTAGTCCAGTATTGGACGCGCAATTTGTGGGGCGATCTTACCCCTATCTTTGCATGATGCGCTTGCCTTTGGCACTACCAAGATTTGGCGAGTGACAGCATGGATCAGTCATACGCATCATCTGTCAATTCCAGGTGAGGAGATGACGTGGTGACAAAGACGGGGATGACGAGATCTGGCCATCGGACAAGCTCGGACAACATCAACAACGAGACTATCAGGCTGCCTCTGGCGGTAGGCGTCGGACGAGCGCACGCCCACCATGGGGAATTCCTCCAAGGCGTCTTTGAAGGGGAAAAAGGTAGGCTTTGTCGCGGACTCGTAACCCTGCCGCTCACGTCGCAAGAATCGCTAGCGACTTTCTGGCCGCATGAACAAATTGGGATTCGACCGCGGCCTGCAAACCGGACCAAAGCGGCACGCGCGGCGGCCCTCACGCTCGAGCATATCGGAGTAGCTGAAGGAGGTGGAGAACTTACGATCGAAAGCCCTATTATGATAGGGCATGGCTATGGTTCCTCGACCGCAGACGTCATTGCTGCGATTCGTGCGGTGGCAGCCGCAGCGGGCCTCACGCTGCGCCAATCAACGATTGCGCGACTGGCGGTGGCCGCGGAAGGCGCAAGCGACGCCATTGCCTACGGCGACCAACCTCTCCTCTTCGCCCACCGGGAAGGCCGTACGATCGAATACTTCGGTGGCGAGTTCCCGCCCCTTCTCCTGGTAGGTTTCAGGGACGGCAGTGCCCGGCCGATCGATACGCTGAGCATGCCACGGGCACGCTACGATGGTGAGGAAATCGGGCTGTTCCGTGTTCTGCGGGGACTGGCGAACCACTCCATCCGGCAACAAGATCCCCGCTTGCTTGGACGTGTCGCAACCATCAGCGCCAGTATCAGTCAGAGGCATTTGCCGAAGGCATCCTTCAATACCGTTTTGGATATAGCACGGGCGCATGACGCGTGCGGTGTGCAGGTGGCCCACAGTGGCACGTTGATCGGCATCCTTCTGGATGCCAACGCACCCAGGGCGGCCATGCGCGCTGCTGAACTCGCAAGGCAGGTGAGCGGCGCAGGCCTCCAAGGCGTCCATACGTTTGCCCTTAACGCCGAAACGGGGCTAATCCAGTGAGCGCGGCGCAAGACTATTTACGCGCCTACGAGACGCCGCGTTTTGCCCAACTCGCACCTAACCTCAACGCCGCCTGCTTTTCCCTTATGAAGCTGATGCCCGCCCGATTCATGGTCGATCAGGCGGAAGCGTCAGGGCGCCTCAGGCGGGAAGGTCACATCATCGAAACGACGTCGGGCACATTCGGCCTCGCCATCGCCATGCTGGCTGCGGCTCGTGGCTATGCGCTTACACTTGTCACGGCCTCTACCCTCATCGACGTGAAACTCAGGCGACGACTGGAACAGCTTGGTGCCAAAGTCATGGCCATCGACGATCCTCAAGGAGACGGCAATCAGCGCGGTCGGCTCCAGTATCTTCAGCAGACGCTGCAAGATAGCCCGGGCACGTATTGGCCTCGGCAATACGACAGTCCGGAAAACCGCCTGGCATACGCGCGCCTGGCCGACCTCGTTGTTCGATCATTCGGCCGTATCGATTGCCTCGTCGGCTGCGTGGGCACTGGGGGATCGCTTTGTGGAACCGGAGGCTTCCTTCGTGAGCTCTTTCCTGATCTCAGGATGATTGCAGTCGATACCCACAGAAGCATGCTCTTTGGCCAGCCTGTCGGACGTCGCATGTTGCGAGGGCTGGGCAACAGTGTTTTGCCGGAAAATGTTCGTCATGAGATGATCGACGATATTCATTGGGTGGGCGCATTGCCGGCCTACGCAATGGCGCATGGGCTGCTTCGCGATCACGGGCTGTTCATGGGGCCGACCAGCGGCGCCGCAGCCTTGGTCGGCGCCTGGTTCGCCAGGCACAATCCGGACGCCTCCACCGTCGTGATAATGCCAGATGAAGGGCATCGTCATTCAGATACAGTCTACAACCCCGACTGGCTCGCCGGTTTGAAGGATTGGCCAATCTCAATTCCTCTTGAACCAACTGTTCTCACGCAAATTCATCCGGCCGAAGAGACGGCATGGACGAGATTCCCTTGGAACCGCAGTACTTTAAACGCCGTGGTCGCGGGGGCGGACGGCTTGGTCCCTACGCAGTGACAGGTCCGAATTCAGAGTTGGACGCGACAAACCAGCGCCCGAGTCACACGGGGTGCATAACCCGATGAAGAAAGTCCTTAGTGCGTTCGTGTCTCGGATTTCGAAGCAGTTCCTTGGCCGGACCTTGCTCAACGATCCGGCCGCCGTCGAGAAAGAGGACGCTGTCGGAAACCTCGCGGGCGAACTGAATTTCGTGCGTAACCACGAGCATGGTCATGTTCTCGTATGCGAGCGCGCGCATGACCTGCAGGACCTCGCCGACCGTTTCCGGGTCAAGTGCGGAGGTGGGCTCGTCGAAAAGAATGGCCTGTGGGCGCATCGCCAGGGCACGGGCGATGGCCACGCGCTGTTGTTGACCCCCCGACAATGACGCGGGATAGGCATTCGTCTTGTCGGCCAACCCGACGCGATTGAGCAATGCCGTGGCCCGCTCCCGGACCTGGTTCCTATTTTCCTTCAGCACGTAGAGCGGCCCTTCCATGACATTTTCCAGGGCTGTGCGGTGCGGAAACAGGTTGAAACGTTGGAAAACCATGGAAACGCGGGTGCAGATGGCGTGAACCTGGGGCGAGGCGGCATCGACCACGGTGCCGTCGATGCTGATGCGACCGCGCTGATAGGTCTCAAGCCCGTTCACACATCGCAGAAGCGTCGATTTGCCGGAACCCGAGGGCCCAATCAGACATACGACCTGTCCTTTGGCGATCTCGGCGTTGATCCCCTTGAGGACTTCGTGGGAGCCGAAGGACTTGTGCACGTTTTCAAAGGTGATCATCCCGCCGCCCCAAGATAGCTTTCGATTCTACGCATAAACAGGTTCAGCGGAACCGTCAGGCACAGGTAAAGCAGTGCCACCAAGGTAAAAACTGTCATGTTGTCGAATGTGGACGACGCAAGCATCTTGCCCTGCATGGTCAACTCCTGAACCGAAATCACCGAGACAAGCGAGGAGTCCTTCAGCAGCATGACCATATTGTTGGCGTAAGGCGGCAGGATGATCTTGAATGCCTGCGGCAGCACGACGCGGCGCATCATCAACGGACGCTTCATGCCGATCGATTTTGCCGCTTCGACCTGACCCTTATCGACCGCCTCGATGCCAGCCCGGAAGGTTTCCCCGAGATAGCAGGAGTGAGCCAGCCCCAGCCCGATCGTGCCAGCCTGGAGCGCAGTCAGGTTGATGCCGATCTCGGGCGCGACAAAGTAGATATAAAAGAGAACCACCAACAATGGTATGCCGCGCACGAAGTCGACAAGGAGCCGCGTCGGCACGGCGAGACAGCGTATCCCCGATGTCCTGAACAGCGCCCAGACAAGGCCGAGCGCCGTCGCAAGACACAGCGCAAGAAGGGTTATCATGACGGTCAGCCAAACGCCGTTAAGAAGAAGCGGCAGATATTCCGTTGCATGCGCGATGAATTTGGTCATGGCCGGCTTCCTCTTGGCACGTACCCCGGCCGTCAAAGCCGGTCATTCCGATGCGGTCCTTTGGTCCTGCCAGCCGGCGCTTCTGTCGAGGTCAGTGCGGGTCGGCCTCAAAGGCCATATTTGGCAAATATTCGGCTTAATTCGCCGCTTTCCTTCAGCTTGGCGATGGAGGCATTCACCTTTTCGAGAAGCAGTGGATTTTCCTTGGCAACCGCCAACGCGACCTCGCCTTTTTTCATCGGCTGATAGCCGTCGACGAGGCGAACACCCAGGCCGGGATTCTTTGAAAGCTGATATGCGACGATCGGGGCGTCACCGAAACCGGCCTTGATGCGGCCCAGAACCACATCGCGCATCATGTCAGCGATTGAGTCGTAGAGCTTGACTTGACCGAAGACGCCAAGCGCTTCCAGAGCATCAGCATAGGTCGAGCCGATCTGCGCCCCGACGGTCGCACCTCTGAGTTCCTCGATCGTGTAGTTTTTGCTATCGCCGGCAGCAACAAACATCGCCTCGCCATAGGCGTAAACCGGCGTGCTGAAATCGATTACCTGCTTTCGTTTGTCCGTTATGAACATGCTGGCGGAAATCAGATTGATTTTGTCGGTCGTCAATGCCGGGATCAGGGCTGGAAAAGCGTTTATTTGAAAATCGGCGGTCGTGCCAAGGCTCGCGGCAATCGCACTTGCCAGATCGACCATCGCGCCTGTCGGCTTTTGGGTTGCGGTGTCGACAAACGTGAACGGCACTCCGGTTGGCGTGACGCCGACTCTGAGCGTTTCCTCAGCCATCGTCTGAGTTGCCATTGCGACACTGAGGGCTGCGAGCCAGCCGATGAGCGTTTTGCGAAGCATGAACATTCCCCTTACATCATGTTTGAATCGAGATTCCGCTCGCTAAGCGAGTTGAATTTGCCTCTCCTGGATAGCTTTTAGGAAGTCGCAATACCGTCCAATGGTGGACGAGATCATCAATCGATCAGAAATCGCATCCGTTCATGATCGCCTCTATCTTCTCTTCAGGACATCTTGGTCGCGCGCCGTTCAAGTGAGGGCGTGAAATAGTCACGGCCCTCGGCAACGTATTCCCATGCTTCGGCAACTGACTGAAACGATGCTTGTGCTTTGTTCGGACCGGTCGAACGATCCAAATCCTTGAGGCCGCTCGCTGTCACGATGGCAACGACGGTGTCCGACCGCGCGATGGTGCCTTCTCGCCTCAGGGATTCGATAGCTGCAAATGGCGTCACCGAGGCAAGCTCGGCAAACACACCCTCGGTGGCCGCAAGCTGCTGCTGCATCGCTATCAAGCCGATATTGCCGACCGGCATTGCCGTGCCGCCAGATTCACGCAGGGCGTTGAGCGCCTGAAACGTGCTTCGTGTGGTGCCGATCGAGATGGCAAGCGTGTCGAAGCTTGCGGGCACTTCGGCAACCAGATCTCCCTTGCCGGCAAGGGATCTGGCCAAAGATCCATGCACTTCCGCCGCCACGAGTCTCGGCAACCGCTCGATCTTGCCTTGGCTGAGAAGATCCTTGAATCCGGCCCACAGCCCGGCAAGCGCGTCCCCGTAGCAAACAGGCAAGGCGCACCAGTCCGGCACGGCACCGTGCATTTGTTCGACGATTTCGTAAGCCAGGGTCTTGTAGCCCTCGATCCCGACGGGATGACTGCCCACCACGGGGCTGTGAAACGGTGACGTTGCAAACCATCCGAGGCGCTCGGTGCCAGCGGCAAGCAATGGCCAGCGATGGGACTTGTCGGCCAGGGATACGACACTTGCGCCGTATTTGCGGATCTGCGCCAACATTGCGCCGGCGGTGCCTGAGAATGTGACAACGACGCATTTCAGGCCCGCCCGTGCAGCATAGGCGGCAAGTGAGGCCCCGGCGTTCCCCGACGAAGCAGTCGCCACCACGCGTGCGCCACTCAAACGTGCCATCGACACCGCCACCGTTGAGAAGCGGTCCTTGTGGGACCAGGTAGGGTTTGCGCCCTCGTCCTTGATAAGCAGCTTGGGGACGCCGAGCTGCTTTCCCAGCTTCTCGGCGCTCAGCAACGGCGTCAGGCCCTCGCCCAAGGAGATTGCATCGCTGAGTCCACAAGGAAGCATGTCGGCATAGCGCCAGAGCGAGGGCAGGGTGGCACCCGCTGTGGAAGCGGTCGATGTAGCTCCGGACGGATCGTAGACGACCTTAAGATTGGCCGGTGCTTCGGCACAGCATTTCGGGCAGCCGCGCGAGTCGATTTTGGTATCGATCCGGAACAAGGCGCCGCATCGAATACAGGAAAACCCTGCCGCGCGGCTCATAACGGCACCCGGGTGATTGCATCGTGCGTCTGCGTCAGCCGCTCCACTCCGCGCTCGCGAACAACCACCATGTCCTCCACCTGGAGTCCCCAGCGGCCGATTTCGTAGTAGGGGGTCTCCACGCACAGCACCATTCCTTCTTCAAGGATGTCTGTACTGCGCGCCGAGAGCGTCGGCGCATCATAACCATCAAGGCCGATGCCATGTCCGACGTGATCGCGCTCGTAGTGGGCAATTCCTTCGCGCTTCACCACACGCACGACCGTCTCGAAGAGCTGTGCTGCTGCCATGCCCGGACGGATAATGTCGCACGCATGCTGAACGCCGCGCAGCAGCGCCTGCTGAAGTCGATGCGCCTGCGGCGGCGGCTCGCCCAGCGTGGCGATGCGGGCAATGTCGGCGCGGTAGTGCCGGAACCGGCCACCGACGTCGAAGCGAATGATTTCTCCAGCGCGCAACCTGCGGTCAGACGGCTGGACGTTCATGAGCGCGCTGCGCTCGCCAAAGCCGATGCATCCCAGTACGGGCAGGGCGCCTTCCTCGACCGTCCTGACATGAAAAGCGCGCGCCAGATCTGCTTCGGTGGCGCCTTCCTGAGCAATGCCGAGTGCTGCTTGAATGGAGCGTTCGGCAATCTGGGCAACTTGGCCGAGCCGTTCGATTTCATCTGCCGTTTTTACGGCACGAACCTCGCGAAGCAATGCGGTGGCTGGTAGGAACGATGCATTGGGAAAATGGGCTCTAAGGGTTTCCTGGTATCCTGGCGCGAGCCCCGCCTCGTCTATGCCGATCCGCCCACGGCCGAGCTGGGCCTCTTCCAATGAGGCGACCAAAGCCGCAATGGCATCGCCATGCCTCGGCAGGTCTCGAAGCTGGAGGTGCCGTTCATTGGCGAGGTCCACGGCGGTCGAGGAACCGACATCGGCATAAAAATCGCCATAGCGCCGAACCTTCCTTACCCACAGTTCCTGATCGGCAACGAGGTCGAGCGTGCTGGAGCTGGCGATGATTTCAGGCGTGCCCTTGTCAGGAGCCGGCCACACCACATAAGCCTGCGGGCCGCGACGGATCCATTGCGGCAGAGCCCAGAAGCCGCTCATATAGGTCACGTTTTCCGGGGCAGTCGCTATAATTGCGTCAAGCCCGGCTGCCGTCATGCATTGTTTGAGGCGCGCTTCGTTAAGCAGCATGATGGGAATCCCGAGACTGTTTTGCTTCCAGAAAGCCGAGGCCGTTGGAAATGCGCGCCGCAGCCGCCATTACTGCCTCTCCAATCTCAGCGATCTCCACATGCGGTCCCACTGAGCGGGGGTAGGCCGCACTTATAGCCGCGATGATTGTGCCTGACGCATCGCGAAGCGGTGCGCCGACCGCAATCAGCCCGGTAAAGTTCTCGTCCAGGGATGTTGTGTAACCAATGGGCTCGGACGCTCTGATTTGAGCAACGAGCTTGTGCGGATCAGTGACTGTGCGTACGGCAACCTGCTCCAGTGGACCTCGTCCAAGAATCGCAATGACCGCCTCGCCGCTCAGCTCCATCAGGAGCGCCTTGCCCAACGCGGTGGAATGCAAGGGGAAGGTCTCGCCAGGTGAAGAACGAATGACGACCGGACTCTTGCTCTGCACGGTCAGGAGATAAATTCCGCAGCTGCCCCGCCTGATACCGAGGAATGCGTTGAAGCACCCTTCGGCGGCCAGCGCCTGCAGTTCGATTTCAGCCAAACCAACCAGGCGATCTCTGCCCAGGACCTTCCGCGCCAGCGCCAGCACGGAGTGACCCAGCCGGTAGCGCCGCGAGTCTGGCGACTGCTCGACATAGCCCTGCTCTGCCAGGGTATTCAGAATTCGCTGCACGGCGGGAGCGCTCTGCTCAAGCCGGCGGGCGAGTTCGCGCACCCCGACAGCTTCGTCCGCTTCCTTGAGGACATTGAGAACCGCAAGCCCACGTTCCAACGAAAGATTTCCTGTCACTGGCGTTCCTTATTTCGGAATGGCGTTCCTTAATATGATGAGGAAAGCAGCAATGGCCGCGCCTGTCAATGACGAATGTTCATTATAGTGTGTCGTCCTAAAGTGTGCCCAGCGACGACCATGCCGTCATGGACCTACGGTTGGTTGTCGGCCTCAACGTACAGAGGATTCGGCGCGCACAGGCCCTCTCTCAAGAGGAACTGTCGTTCCGTTCAGGATTCACGCGCGCCTATCTGAGTGGTCTCGAGGCCGGCCGTCGCAATCCCACACTCCTGTCGCTCGCAAAGCTTGCCACCGCATTGAGCGTCGACATCGAGGAGCTGACGAAACGGCCCGGCAAAAACGCCCGAGCCTCAGCTGGTGATTGTGCTGTGGCGCCGCGTGAGCGGCGCAAGGGAAAATCCTGATGCTCTCGGCGGCCTGCTGACCAGTGCATCACGGCGAGTTTCGACGGATGAGCTGCTCCACGTCAACTTGCAATGCCAACGCCAGTACCTCCAGGGTGTCGACGGTCGGTGAGTTTTCCTCCCGCTCGAGCTTGCCGACATAGTTGCGGTCGAGGCCGGCAAGGTCCGCGAGCTGCTCCTGCGATAAGCCGGTGCCCTGGCGAAGCAACCTCAGATTGCGAGCAAAAACAGACCTCAGCCTCATGCGGCGAGGCAGTCAGAACGCGCCCTTTAGTGCCACCTACTATAGTAGTCAAAAGTCATGACGGACGTTGCGGTCGGACCTAAGTTATTTATTTTGTTTTCTTTGTCTCAGTACATTGAAAGGGCCTACAATGGCGGCGGTTCACGGGGGCGTCTTACAGGACCAGCTAATACAAATCTTTGAAGCAACCGCGCAGATTGACCGTGCAACCAGCGCCCCCGAGATCATTCGGCAACTGCGCAAGAGCATCGAATGTCACGGCTACGCAGCCTGTCTCGTCACCGAATTGCCACGCCAGGACACCGGATCACTGGATGGACACATCCTTGTCAACGGTTGGCCGCAGGAATGGTACGACCGCTATATGGCTGCCGGACACTATCGCCATGACCCTTGTGTTGCTGTGTGCCGTGGTGCGATCGGCCCCTTCCTCTGGCGGGACGTCCATCATGGCTTGACGGACCGAAATGCCACGAGGGTGATGGATGAAGCGAAAGAGTTTGGGCTTTGCGACGGGATCTGTATCCCGATCCAGCCCGCGTTTGGCGATCCGGCCTGTGTAACGGTTGCCGGAAATGAAATTGATTTGGCGCCGACGGTGCGCTGCACCATTCATGCCCTTGCGCGCCATGCCTATTCGGCTGCCGAACGCCTCGTTGATAACTCGCGCAGGCGGCCGAGACAAAAGCTTTCCCAACGAGAGCGTGAAATCCTGCAGTGGGTCGCGGGAGGAAAGACCGCGTGGGAGGTTTCCCGAATACTTGGCATCTCGGAAAACACTGTGACGACCCACCTGCGCAACATCAAGCAGAAGCTCAGTACCGCCAACGTTGTGCACGCGATCGTCGAGGCGTTTCGCAGGCACGAAATCGAACTTTGATCCATCCCCAGATCTGGGTATTTCCCGGGCAATCGTCGCGTGGTCGGATGGGGTTCCATCTCGAGGAACCGCAATGATTCAGGTCCATGTCGTCGACGCGTCAAACAGCTTTGCCTATCGAGGGGATCTCGACAGCTACTTCCGCCTGCGGCATGAAATCTATGTCGATGAACGTGGATGGCAGGACCTGAGACGCCCCGACGGTCGCGAGATCGACGCGTTCGATACTCCAGAAGCGATTCATCTGCTCGGTATCCAGCCAGGAAGAGGCGTCGTTGCCGGATCCCGTTTCGTGCCGAGCCTTCGGCCCCATCTGATGAGCGAAACCTTTCCGCAACTCGCCGACGGCGGCGTTCCGCGCCGACCCAATATCTTTGAATGGACCAGGTTCTTCGTGGCGCGGGATCTTCGTGAGCCCGGCCGACCTTGCCAGGCAGCCGGCGTGATCTACTGCGGAATTTTGGAATTCTGTATCCAGCGACATATCAGCAATCTGACAATCGTGTGCGAGGAGTACTGGTTCGACCGCCTCGCATCGATTGGCTGGAATCCGAAGCAGCTTGGGCCTGCGCTCGCACATGGTGATATGACGATCATCGGTCTGATGGTTGATGTCAGCCCGTCAGCCTTGATCGCGACGCGACAATTCTACCGCATAACCGAGCCTGTGCTTTGGGCCGAAACGCCATTCAAGCGGCTGGCCTGACCGCGGGCCGTCCGCTTTTGGGCGTCACGCCTCGAACGAACATGCTGCCTGGCACTCGCAGAGGGCGGCGATGTACTATCGCGTGCAAATCGGCTGTCTGCCTCGCGCCATAACAGCCATTCAAAGGCGGAGGTGTCCAAAGACGGGCGCGCGCTCAGGCGGGGCAAGCGGTACCAGCCTTGGCATCGAAATCGAAGAAGAAGGTCTGGGAAAAGGACACACCGGATCTTGGAGAGTACGACTTCTCCTTCGATCCAATTTCTTTTTTTGGGCAGTTCACGCCCGAGGGCCTGGTGAAGGCGACGGACACAATTCTTGAGAGCCTGGCCAAATTTCCCGATGCGTCGCTGTTATCGTGCGGACTGGCTTGGGACCCACTGGCCGCATCCTCGCAGGCCTCCACGTGACCGCCAAGGGTCGCGGTGCGGCAGTGCTCGATCGCCATGATCGACAACACAGACATCAAGGCAGGTGAAGCCAAGATCGGCGAGCTGAAGGGCAACATGGACGCGATCAACGCAGCCCGACGAAAAGGGCGGCTGTGTTGCCGGCACTCTGTAAGCCGCTCCAACGTTAAAATTGTCGGCTTGCTTCCCGCCCTCGCGACTGCGGAGTGGTCGTTCCATCGATTGACTCGCGTAATGCACAGGCAGTTAATCTCCCCGCAAGGGCAAAAGAGGGGCTATGAAACTGGGAGAAAACGATGACTGTCCAAAAAGAAGACTATCGAACCAACAGAGCCGACTTCGCCATAGCTGCCATGCATAGCCGAGCGACCCCTGAGGGCGATCGTGACGATTTGGTGGCGAGGAAAAAGGCCCTGTGGGTAACAGATCGGCGATCTGCAAAATTGGCTGCAAACCCGTCCGAAAGCTCGCCAGAACCCAAGGCAAAAGCGCGCGGTAAGTGAATCGTGCCAGTCAATTTCTTACCGCCGAGTACTTCGTTCACATTGTTCGATTACATTACATTTATCTAATGTACTAACCAGCCAGTCGGGCATTCCCGAAGGCTCGCTGGTCAGGCCCAGCGGCCCCCTAACCCAAGCTGCTGGGCCGCCTGCTAAGGAAGTGCGTGTATCGCTGATACGGTCGTCGGTGACCCCTCCGTACCGCGGCCGGGATCGCAACCACGTCACCGACCGGACTGGGCGCTCAGCCGCGACGGTTTTTTGGCGCTGGCCGGCCCAGGGGTGGCGCCCTGCCGGCGGCGGAACAAAAAAACCGGGAAGGCGGGGGGCTGGAACAGCGTAGTTGAAGCCGATGTTCGGGACGATATTGAGGACGAGCTTCTGGCTGAGGAGTTTGCCGAGATCGATGCTGTCTTGGCACGCTCATCAAAGATCCTCAGCGGCGCAGACGTGCCTGGTCGACGTGACCGGCCGGAGCCGCAAAACGGCCTGATCTACGATCTCGACTGGAATAAAGAAGAACGGCTGGCCGAATGGCAGGCCGTGATTGCCGGGACGAGCGATCAGCCCATCGTTCTGCGCGGTGCAATCCTGCTTAAGGCCTGGTCCTACAACATCGAGGTGCTGCAGCTTGCCGCATGGCTTGGGCCACTGCTGATTGCCGCGCTGCTGCGGCAGGAAGGTCTTGCCGCCAACCATCTCGCCTGCCGGCATCTCGGTGCCAAAAACATTCCGCGCGAGCGTCGGCGAGCACACAATCGCAGTGACCGGTTGCTGGCCTCCCTCGATGCGATCCATGACGCCGCACTCGTGGGGCTGAAGGAGCACGACCGGCTGTTGATGGCGAAAAGCCAGATGGAGCGAAACTCCGCGACCGCCGCGCCAGCTCCAAACTGTCCGACGTGGTCGAACTCGTGCTGTCGCGGCCACTTGTCTCGGGAGGCATGATCCAGGAGCGGCTAAAGGTGACAAAAACAGGGGGCGCTCAATCTGGTCGGCGAGCTTGGGCAGCGCGAGATCATAGGGAGGGGGAAGGTTTCGGGCATGGGGCGTCGTGTGATGTAGCTGGCTGAAACGACTACACGAACTCTACGGAATTATCGAACTTTACGAACTTGCGCTCTGTAGCTATATTGATGACAGCAACAGGTTGTCATCATGGCCGCTCCAAAACGCATCAATCATAGCGGGACCGCATCGCATGCGGGAGTCGCCGCCCTGAGCTTCACCACAAAGCTGCCGGCACAGGCAGACTTCAAGAAGGTATTGCTCGAACGCTATCAGGAAGCGATTGCACGCAGCCGCAAGATCGGCCATCGCGTATCGTTCCGGGTAGAGGTCGATCCGGCCGCCGATGCGCAGACGATCACGCCGGTCGAAGAGCAACCGATCGCTTCGGATGGGTTTCCCGTCGAGGACACGGGCATGCCCGATGCCGAACTCGAGGCGGCTCTTGCCAGAGCGCGCGCGCGTGGCCACAAGCGTGTCGCCGAAATTGTCGCCGGCGAGGAGATGCTGAGCGCGGAAGCCTTTGCCAGACTGCTCGGCACGTCGCGCGTGACCGTCAACGCCAGGCGGCAGAGTGGGCAGGTGCTCGGCATCGATGGCGCCAAACGCGGTTTCCGCTTTCCTGTCTGGCAACTCGACAAGGACGGTCGTCCCTTCAAAGCATTGCCGGGGCTGCATGCCATGTTGGGCAACAGTGCCTGGGCCGTCTATCGATTTCTGGTGTCGCGCCATGGCGCCCTCGATGGCCGGACCGGCCTTCGAGCCCTTCAACAAGGCGATGACGCCTCGGTTTTGGCCGCGGCGGAAGGCATGGCCAGGGGCGATTTCGACTGAATGCCCAGCGTTCCACCTCCACCCGATTTTGGGCGTGCAAAGCTCGAAATCGAGACCATACCGCGCGGTCGGACGTTCGGTCGGATCTACTGGAGCACCTATCCTGATCCATTGGGGTACGGGAAGTCGCCGAGCCGGTTCAGCGATCCTCGACGCCGTCTTGACGCCAACCGGTTTGGCGTTCTGTACCTCGGTGACTCTCTGAAGGTGTGCTTCCCTCGAGACCGTGCTCCGCGACCGCCGCGAAGCAATCCTTGACGATCTTCCAATAGAGGAGGTGGAACTGACCCGACGGCCCTATGCGGAGATCGCGACCACAGCCTCGCTTCGAGTTGTTGATCTCAAAGGTGACAACGCCGTCAGAATCGGTGTTCCAACTGATGTCATTCGGGCATAGCGTCAGAACCTCCGGCGCCGATGGTCGGCGGCTTTCACGAACGCTCGTCCCAGCCTGACGGTATCATCTATCCATCACGCGCCTCAATGGTGCAACCAACCTTGCCGTTTAGGATCGGCGGTACGGAAGCTTCAGGTGAGGCGTGTCGTGGCGCTTCTCGGCGCGCGAGGACTGGCTCAGGTTCTGGAGGATTTCAGGGTGGGTTGCATGGAGCACCCGACGCCCCACCCCTACCTCTGAAAATGCCCCAACCCGTTCTCATTGAGATAGTCCACCGTCATCACCCGCGCGCGAATGCCGCCGGGGGAACCAACGAACTTCACCGATGACAGCGAGCCGGTCGGCGCGTTTTCTCCGCGGGGCGTGAGGGCGTAGGTGTCGCCGTCCCAGTGCTCGAGCGTGAACTGCATGGGCTTGGGGCCGAGTTCGAGCATCAGCTTGCCGCCATCGGCCCGCACGGTGGCGGTGTCGAAATAGTTGCTCGTATATTGGCCCTCGTAGAAGGATGGACTGCGCGCGTTGGCGGGGTTCGTCGGCTTGTCCTTGCCTACGAGGTCGCCCACCGGCTTGTAGTAGGCCATGAACCGCGGCTTGATGTAGGGATACCAGTCGCGGGTGACCAGGCCATATTGCACGATGTCCATGAAGCTGGCGGCGACCGCCTCGGCGGCGCCGACGGGGGAGCCGTTGGTGAGCACGACGATGCCGACATCGGCCGAGGGCAAGATCTGGAAGGTGGTGCCGGCGCCGAGCAGGAAGGCGCCGGAATGGCCCATGGTGGTGCGCCCATTGGCGTTCACCCCCACATTGAAGCCGTAGCCATAGGAGCTGGCCCGCGTATCGGGCGTCTCGCCGCGGTAGGTCACGCTCTGCGGTGTGATGGCGGGCTGCAGGATCTTCGGGTCGATCATGGGCTGGCCGCTATAGGTGCCGTCGCCAAGCAGCAGGATCATCCACTTGGCAAGATCCTGGGCGCTGGAGGAGACGCCGCCCGCCGGCGCCTGCTGGTCGGGGTCGCGGTCATAGAGCGGCTCGAACACATTCTCCGCCACGCGCGCATGCAGCAGGGCGCGGTTCTTGCCGGCGGCAATGAAGTCCTCGTGCCGATAGCTGCTCGAGCGCATGCCGAGCGGATCGAACAACAGGCTCTTGGCCAGCGGCTCCCAAGGCTGTTTCTCGGCGTGGGCCACTGCCTCGGCGCCGATCGTCGTGCCGAAATTGGCGTAGTGATAGGAGATGCGGAAGGGATCGAGCGGCACCATCCACAGGCTCCCGACGATCTGCTTGCGCTGGAAGCCGAGATCCTCGAGTTCGTCGCCCGCCGCCATTGGCAGGCCCGAGCGATGGGCGAAGAAATCGCCGATGGTGGCGTTGCCCGAGACATAGTCGAGATCGAGGCGAAAGCCGTCCCAGACCTTGCCGACCGGGGTATCCCAGTCGAAGCTGTGGTCCTTCGTCATGGCGATCGCGGCCACCGTGGCCGAGATCGACTTCGACACCGAGGCGACCTGGAAAATGGTGGTGCTGCTGACCTTAGAAGTGTCGTCCCGGTTGTCGCGAAGGCCATATCCCTCGTCAAAGACCATTTTGCCGCCATGCACCACCGCCACGGCGAAGCCGGGAACGTCGGATGCTTCCTTGACTTTCTTGACGATGTCCGGCAGCGCGGCCAGCGCCTTCTCGACACCGCCGGGATACAGCTGCATAGCATCCTGCGGCGGCGATGGCCCAAGCTCCGGCACGTAGGACTGCGCGGCTGCCACGGCGGGCAGCATGGTAACGAGGGAAAGTACCAGGAGAGCAGCGACCTTCTTCATTGCATGTCCTCAAACTTACACCGGCAGATGATCGGACCATACGCGGCAAGATGAAAGATGGTTGCGGTATTTTCCAATGATATGTTTAACCTCCGTGCTGGGCGGCTTCAGGGCGACATGCGAAAGCACCTGTGGGATCACTATCAAGGTCGATGAGGAATATATCCTCATTACCGTGTTATGGACCGGCCCCACCAGGAACTCTTTGGATATGTGGCCGTTTCCTCGACATACGGAAAAGCCTATCGGAGGTTCACATGTTTATACGAATAGTAAGTGCGTCGGCGCTCGTACTTGCTTTCGCGTCGCCGGCCTTTGCCGACTGCGGCCAAGAGTTGAAAGTGCTTGAGCCGAACGTCATCACCGCCGAAACGGGCGCGAGCCCAAATAAATCAGGCATCCCGGCGACGAAGCACCAAGAGGAGGTCATGGCCGGCAAGCAGCAGGGGGGTAATCCTGAAATCACCGGATCAACGGCGGGAAATGTGAAGCCAACCACACCTCATCAGGAGCAAGTGACTGGCAACCGTAGCGCCCAGAATGCCGAACATCCTAGCCAGCTAATGGCGGAAGCTCACAAGATGTCCCAAGCTGGCGACGAGCAAGGCTGCATGAAAAAATTGGCAGAACTCAAGGACGCCCTTGGCGTCAAGTGAACGCCAGATTGCCGGATGTTTCGAAGGCAGACACCGCCAGGATCGCTAGCTTCAAAGCCTGATGGAGTCGACACCGCGGAGCAAGCGCCATCGGCCACCCTTCGATTTGAAACTGCTCGCATTTCTACGGCGGCAGCTGCCGTCTTCTAGTCGCTGCATCGACCAGTTCGCGAGCGCGATTTAGACGATTTTGCGAGTATCAACTTCGCGACGCCTTTCGCCAAAAGACGCCGCGCGGTGACCGCCTCGTGAAAGGCAAGGTCAGGTCGGCATAATGGACTTCCACGGTTCCGGCCCGAACGGGCACGGCTGGGCGAGACATTTGAGTTTCGGGTGCACGGACGGGTGTTCGAGGTGCGGGTGGATGGCGAAACCTGCGCAACAAGCGAGGCCAGCGCCAACGCCCCGGCTGCGGTGTTCACGATGACTGCGGAAGGCGTTGTGTTGGGCCAGCGCTACCTGACGGCCTCGCAATCCCTCGACCAGATCGACCTGCGGAGGCAGGCTTTTTGCCGGATCTTTGAACCATTTCTGAAGCCGCGCGAGTGCTTGTGCGAGGGTGCCGTGAATAAGGGGCCGACGCTCGGTGTCGTAGCTGTCAGGCAGGGCAGAGCCCGCTTCTCGACGGATGACCATGGCAAGCTTCCACGCGAGATTTGAGCATCATGAATGCCTGAATTGCCGCCGAACGCCCCGTCGGAGGCATCAGATACGCCGCGTCGCGCCATGTAAGTTCCCTCGTTGGGCTGGGCTGAGTGGAACGCTGACAGAAACCTCTCCCCGTCGCTGGTGCGCCCTGCCGCTGTCGGGACGAACTTTCTTCCATCCGGCTTGGCGCTGCCGTTGCCCGCGCACGCGCTGCTCAGTGATCAGGGATGAGTGTTCTCGGGCATTCCGCTATCGCGACCTCGTTTCGAACGTTTTAACACGCCCCCTCAAGCTTGATCTCGCCGAGCGCTGCACTAGCCCTTCCGATCTTGGCTATTGCAATGCGTATTCGACCAGGCTTGCGCAGACGAACGCTTCAACTCTCAAAGTCACGACGCCGCAATGTTAGCATCACTCGTCGTAGCAATTTCTGGAAATGCGCAACTCGACAACCGCCTGCTACAGCCAGGCGTGTTCGTCGTCCAGCCTTCACGAAGGGGACGCGCTGGCGGACGAGTCCCCGTCACCCAGTTCACGATGACTGCGTCCCACCCGCTCACCGCTTGGCGCTGTCACTGTCGGCTTCGGCCCGCACAAGGAACTGCTCGGTCGTGGAGGGAAGACGGGATTTCAGCCAATCCGCCATCGCGACTTCCTCTTGCAGATTCTCTTCGCAAGCCCGAAGAACCTCGGTTTCGCCGAGCGATCGAGCGGCGGCAATCAGGATCGTGTAGGAGGCGATTTCCATGTGCTCGAACGTGTAGCTCGCGAGCGATCCTTTCATCACCTCGTCTCCAGCGAAGACGCCGCTCAGCGATTGCGCCATCGCCGTCAGCTTACCGCCAGCATCCTTCATCATGGATGAACCCTCGTCCATCTGATCTAGACAAGTCTTCAGCCGGGCAGCCTGCTGCTTGGTCTCGTCGAGGTGCTGTCGGATCCGGTCGCTCAGTTCGGGATAGTTCTCGATACGGCTCAACTGCCCGTTCAACATCGTTTCTGCCTGCTCTTCCATGGCATGAGCGTCTCTAAGCCATTGGACAAACCATTCCCGGCTTTCTGACATTTCGAATCTCCTTTGCTATTTAAGGAAAAACTTTCAGAAGAAGACATTGTTCCGGAGCAAAGCCGCGGAACAGGCTTGATCCTCCCAGAGAATCCGCGCCGTCGGCGGATCTCAATTCACCTCACGAAATCCTCAGCAATGCGGGTGAGGGCCAAGATCGCGGAAGATCGGCCCCAGGAAAACGGGCCATGGACGCGAGACGCGCCGATCAACCACACGTGCTTCCCCGCTGCGTCCCATTACAAAGTCCAACTGGCACTGGGAGGGCGAAGGATCTAGCCTGTCAGTTTAGTGAAGTCGTGGCGCCGCGCGCGAACATGTGCCAGCAAATTCGTTTCGTTTACGACCCCTGATTGAAAGAGATTCAGCGTGGTCGAGGCCAGAATCTGACCGTCCATCGGGGTGCTGTACCATTTGGCATCGGCGGTTACTTGGTCGACAACCCGCTGGCAGATCGCCCGATCTTTTGGTTTAAGGAACTGACTTTTCGGTGCTCGTAGCATCTCGAAGCCTTGAAACGGGGAGTCACCTGTCTCCCGCGCGATAGCCATGCGTGGTCTCCGTGGACCCTAAACGCATTCAGACAGAAAATTGCCATTCGTTTGAGTGGTACCGATGTCGCGTGGATAAGCGGCGGTCCGCGAGCTAATCCACCATGTCGCGCAGCGGCTTCTTGCGCTTTGGCGTCCAGTACTTCTCGACCAGCCTGACCTTGTCGATGTCGATCGTCACCAGCGGTCCCAGATCGACAGTCACCCTGCCGCCTTCCTCGTCTACGCGAGTGATCTCTCCGGTAAGCTCGATCTGCCGCCCCTTCTTCACCTTGGTATGATCGATGATCGAATGCGGAAAGCTATAGCTCGGAATCGAGACGTTTACGCAGTGCTGAGTGACCCGTTTGCGAAGGCGGCCGGGATCGCCACCTCGTCACGAATGGAAATTCCGCGCGCCGTTCCATGAGTCCGGTGCGCTCGGCGCCTTACTCAAGATATTGCTAATTAGGGATGAGCCCGCTTTGCTCCAATCGATGGATGAAGCCGTTCGTGGGCCGGTGCTACTTTGATGCGTCGCGCGACTTACCCGACAAGAGCTGGCTCCAGGGGCAAAATATGAGCAAGACGACTCTCGTTGCTATCGCAATCCTCGCGATCAGTGTCGGCTGTGCCGAAGCCAAGGACCGTAAGGTCGAAACCGCGACCCACCGTAAGGTCGAAACCGCGACCCTCGGCACGTATGCCAATTCGAAGAACCTGCCGGTTTGTACAGCGGCAAGCTCACTCTTCGAAGTCCTCGGTGATAAATGTTTTCTCGTCACAGGTTCGATGATCTATGGCGACATCGCCGAACTCTCCCGGACAATCACTTTGAGTTGGTAGCCGAAGCAACAACCTCCCAGCGCGGCCTCCATTCTCCGGTATGAAGTTGCGTCGCAGGGGCTGCCTTCGCCCAGATATCGACCCAGTCTTCGCGCGTCGTCAATACCGGCGCAATCCCCAGTCAGCACGGGCCTCTCCAAAATTCTTATGCCGTCCGCACCTGCGGTCGAGCGTGTCGCGCCAACACAGCAGCGCCTCTGCATCGTTTGGGCAACCCAACGCATAGCTTCCGGTCCGGAAACTCGCTTACGCGTCTCATCGTCCATTCGGCAGTGGAAAATTAGGCCGATTTGGCAGTGCTCAGAATCGCGTAGCTGTCCTGCGATCCGCTCGGAGAGGATGGCGAGTGGTTGCGGCAACTGCGCCTCAAACTGGCTGGCGACCGCCGTCTGCAGCCCGCTGCTGCGGAGCAGCGCTGACGCTGCGTTCGTCCGGACCGTCGCAAGACCGCTTGATTGTATCCGGCCTGGAGACAGACAAACGCCGGCGCAACCTCACCTGAAACCAAAAGATAATATCGATGACCTTCAACAGCTATGCTCCCAAGGGTTCAAGCGCCTGCAAACATTCACCATGCCAATTTCGCCATCGCCGCTTCGATAATGACGGCGCCATCAATTTCATGGAGCAAGCTTTGCCGCCAAGGGGTTCTGCCCGATGGCGGCGATCAGGCTCGTGCATACCTCGATCACCATCACCAAGACCCTGCGAGACGCAGAAGAGGCGAGCCGCATGAAGCGGCTAGAAGACCCCAAACCCAAAAGCCGCTGATCGAATTGAGCCGCAGTAACGAAGTGTAACCGGGTTCCCACTACAAGAAGCTCAAACCGCGCAAGACCGCTGATCGATACGGCCACGATCTTCAACGGTCTTGCCCAATGGAAGCCGCCCCAATGGAAATCGCCACGAACGGCCATACGACTAGCCATCTGATGAGGTCACGGCGCTTTGCGCCTCTCTTCTGGACGCAGTTCCTTTCCGCCTTCAACGACAATTTCCTCAAGAACACGCTGGTGTTCCTTATTCTGTTCACCCTGGCGGCGGACAAGGCTGCATCACTGGTTACGCTGGCGGGTGCCGTCTTCATGGCTCCTTTCCTGCTCCTGTCCGCCGTTGGTGGCGAGATCGCCGACCGGTTCGACAAGGCGCTCATCGCCCGTCGGCTGAAATTCACCGAGATCGCCGCTGCGGCTGTCGCTGTCGTTGGAATCACCCTGTCGTCGATCCCGGTGCTGATGATCGCGTTGCTCATGTTCGGCATCATCTCGGCACTGTTCGGACCGATCAAGTACGGCATCCTGCCGGATCATCTCGAGCGCAAGGAATTGCCCCGCGCCAATGCCTGGATCGAATCGGCAACCTTCGCCGCCATCCTCGGCGGCACTATCGCCGGAGGCGTCGTCTCGGCCGATGGCATTGGCGTCTCGGTGTTCGGGCCGATCATGATGATCCTTGCCGTGGCCTGTTGGTTTGTCAGCCGCTACATCCCGTCCACCGGTTCTGCGGCTCCCGACCTAGTCATCGACAAAAACATCTTTCGCTCGACCTGGCGACAGGTGAACGGTTTGCGTGCCGACAAGCGGATCTGGCGCGCCGGACTGATGACGTCGTGGTTCTGGCTGATCGGGGCCATTGTCCTTTCGATCCTGCCTACATTGGTCAAGGATTCGCTCGGTGGCGGAGAAATCGCTGTCACCGCCTATCTAGCGGTGTTCGCCGTGTCGATCGCCATTGGCTCTGCCATAGCCGCATGGATGTCGCAGGGCCGCATCGTGCTCTTGCCAGCCCCGGTTGGCACTGCGTTGATGGCACTGTTCGGCTTGGACCTGGCCTGGACCATCTGGAGCATGCAGCCTTCGATCGGGGCCGAAACGCTCGCAATATTCTTCGCCGGGCCAAATACGGTCCATGTTGCGATCGACCTTGCCGGCATGGCTATTGCCAGCGCCTTTCTTGTCGTACCAACCTTCGCCGCCGTACAAGCCTGGGCGCCCGAAGCCAGCCGCGCTCGCGTCGTCGCCGCGGTGAGCATCGTCAATGCAGGCTTTATGACGGTGGGCGGCATACTTGTCGCCGCGATTCAAGCAGTGGGCGTCTCCACTGGAGGTATCCTGTTCGGCCTCGCCGCACTCAACGTGGTCGCCGCCTGGCTGATGCTGAGATATCTGCCAACCAACGCCTTCCGCGACTTCGTTTCCATTCTGTTCCGAGCCTTCCATCGTCTGGAGGTGGAGGGGCTGGAAAACCTTAAGGCGGCGGGCCCGGCACCCATCCTGGCGCTCAACCATGTCAGTTTCCTCGACGGCCCATTGGCTTTGACGCTGACGGATGAGGAGCCGGTGTTTGCCATCGACTACACCATCGCCCAAGCCTGGTGGATGAAGCCGTTCATGAAACTTGCGCGCGCCCTGCCGCTCAATCCGGCCAAGCCGATGTCGACCCGCACGCTTATCAAGGCCGTGCAAGGCGGCGATCCGCTTGTCATCTTCCCCGAAGGCCGGATCACCGTGACCGGCGGCCTAATGAAGGTCTATGACGGTGGCGCCATGGTGGCCGACAAGACCGGCTCGATGATCGTGCCAGTGCGCATCGACGGCCTGGAGAAGAGCTATTTTTCGCGGCTGAGTTCGCTGCATGTGCGCCGCCAGCTGTTCCCAAAGGTCAGGGTGACGATACTAGAACCGGCCAAACTTGAAGTACCGCCGGATCTCAAGGGCCGGAAGCGCCGCGCAGCGGCGGGTGCTGCCCTCTACCAGGTCATGTCGGATCTCGTCTTCCGCACCCAGGACATCGACAAGACTGTGCTGGAGAAGATCATCCAGACGGCGAGCGAACGCGGCATGAAGCAACTGGCCGTGCAGGACCCCGCCACCGGTTCGCTGAGCTACGGCAAGCTGCTGACAGCCGCCGCCGTGCTTGGAGAGAAATTCAAGAACCTCTATGCCGGCCAGCAGACGCTCGGCATCATGCTGCCCAATGCCAACGGCGCCTGTGCGACGCTGCTCGGCGTCATGTCCGCCGGCAAGGTTCCGGCGATGATGAACTTCACTGCCGGTGCGGCCAACATCCTCTCCGCTTGCAAGGCCGCCGAGGTGCGCACGGTGCTGACTTCACGCACCTTTGTCGAACAAGCGAAACTTGGCGCCGTGGTCGAGGAACTCGGCCGCTCGGTCGATATTGTGTGGCTTGATGATCTGAGGGCCACCATTGGCCTCAAGGACAAGCTGCTCGGCCTTTTGCGCAAAAATACACCCCGGGTCGCCCGCAAGCCCGGCCAACCGGCGGTGATCCTGTTCACCTCAGGTTCCGAAGGCACGCCTAAGGGCGTGGTGCTCACCCATCGCAACATCCTGGCTAATGCCGCCCAGGCCGCCTCGCGTATCGACTTCCATTCGGGCGACAAGGTCTTCAACGTGCTGCCGATCTTCCACTCGTTCGGCATGACAGCAGGTACGGTGCTGCCGCTGATCTCGGGCGTGCCGGTCTATTTCTATCCCTCCCCGCTGCACTATCGGATGGTGCCGGAGTTGGTCTACGCATCGAACGCGACGATCATCTTCGGCACCGATACGTTCCTCAGCGGCTATGCGCGTACGGCACACCCTTACGACTTCCGCTCAGTGCGCTATTGCTTTGCCGGCGCGGAACCGGTCAAGGCTTCTACGCGCGCGACCTATATGGAAAAGTTCGGCCTGCGCATCCTCGAAGGCTATGGCGTGACCGAAACCGCGCCCGTGATCTCCATCAACACGCCGATGTACAACCGCTCCGGCAGTGTCGGCAAAATCATGCCGGGTATGGAGTACCGCCTGGACCCGGTGCCTGGCGTCGAGGATGGCGGACGGCTTTTCGTGCGCGGGCCCAATGTCATGGCGGGCTATCTGCGCACCGAGAAGCCGGGCGTGCTCGAGCCGCTCGAAGACGGCTGGCATGACACCGGTGACGTGGTCGCCGTCGACGACGTCGGCTTCATCACCATTCGAGGCCGCGCGAAGCGCTTTGCCAAGATCGGTGGCGAGATGGTTTCGTTGGCCGCCGTCGAGGCACTGGCGGGCGAATTGTGGAAAGGCTCGCTCTCGGCAGTCGCCGCCGTGCCAGATGCGCGCAAGGGCGAAAAGCTGGTCCTCATTACCGAGGCTGTCAACGCCACGCGTGCCGAATTCCTGGCCTTCGCCAGGGCCAACGGCGCCATGGACCTGATGGTGCCGGCCGAAGTGCGCGTCATTGCGAAAGTGCCTGTCCTCGGCTCAGGCAAGCTCGATTTCTCCGCTGTGACCAAAATGGTGAGCGGCGAAGACATGAAAACCCAAGCGGCTTGAACGACTCGCTTTTACGGGTAGCTTTTGTGTATCTCGGTTGAGAACACGGGACCGCCGCGACAGTTCGGTGCACGCAGCGCCATGCGAACGAGCTGCAGCTGGCGAAAACGATGGTGCAGGGTCGATGCGCTCATTTGCACATGTGCCGCGAGCTCGTCGATGCTGAACTGTCGAGGCGGCGGTCATAGAACTGGCAAGCGAGGACCATTGGCTTGTCCGCTATCGTTGCGCCTTCAGCAGACGCTCGAGCGTTGAAAAGTCACTCATGTCGCGGTAGGGCGTCAGGTCAAGATCCTTGGGGATCTTCTTGAGCTTCTCTTCGGAGATCGGTTTTTCGTTCTTTTTGTTGAAGGCCTGGTAAGCGGACCAGCCAACACCCGCCGCCTTCACTGCATCGCGTTCGGCTCGAAGAGCGATTTGATGCGCGTGCAGATAATGAAGCCCGAGTTCGTCTAGGAGCGCCTTTTCAACGATTTCGTGCGTTAGCAGAAATGGGGCAAGCCGGACCTTGGCCGATTTCCAATCCATAGTGCGAGGCATATGGCGATCGATATAAATCGTCCTGCCATCTTTGCTGTATCCAGCAATGTAGGGGATATCGAAATCATGAACGATCTTCACCCGACGATGCAGCGCCCGCACAGCGTCACTCAGTACATCATCGTCCAAGTCTTCGGAAACGTGGCGGACTTCATCTTCAAGCTTCATTTTTCCCACACTGACACCAGCGGCGCTTTGCTCCCATAGACCGGATCCTTGCGTTGACGGCCAACTTGGGAATCGTTCGTAATGCCCGCTCATGTTCCTGGGCTGTTGTGCATTCGTCATAAGCGTCGGATGCGGGATAAGCGCCGACCACCAGGAAACCAGCAGACTCGGAGAAACAGTGGTGACCGGTGCCGGCCGGAAGAACTGCCATATCGCCGGCCTTCCAGGACAATGTACGTCCGCTGTTGCCCCCGAACCGAACCTTGCCGGTTCCGCCCGCAACCCCAAGCACTTTATTTTTGCGGGAATGGTAATGGACGTAGTGGTAGATGCCGTCCCGCCAGCCGCTACTCCAGCCATTGGCCTCGAAAAGCTCTTCCAGCACGGCTGCGGAATCAAATTGTTCCACCGACCTTACGGCGCCGCGATAGACGACAAACGGCCAGAAGGGGTGGTTCGGCACGAGGCCGTCATCCTTGAACCGAAATTCGAGTGGCTTCTTCATCTTCACAAATTCGGCGAGTTCTTGCTTTCTCGGTCGCGCGATACCCGTCGCCTGCTCGGTAGCTTTCTTCAGGCTCTCGAGAATGCCCACGGCGAATCCTTGCGCTGGATGAGACAGCGGGGAAAGCCTCCGCTCTGGTCTCAACAAATCTCAACCAGCGACACCGCACTTTGTTCCTTTTGCCGAATGGCCGCTATTAAGCTGCGGCCCGCGAGGAGAACTGAAACTCAGAGAAGCGCCCGCATGTCGGCCGCTCAGCTTGTGCCTGCCGGAGTTGACGAGAATTGTCTTGGCGGTGCTGCGCCAGAAGGCATTCGCGTCCTCCAGGTTTTCGGATTCTAGGACCCGGGCGATACCTTCGACCAATTTCCGCCGCCGATTCAGCGGAAACGCGCTTATGTTGAATGATCGATCACCTCACCCGGATCGCCCAGGCTTCGAAGGCCGCAACCTGTTGCTGATCGCTTTCCTGATCATCACCGTGCAAGGCAGCGACGTGCTGCAATTTATCTTCGGCAAGCTGTTCGGCCGGCATCTCCTGGCGCGGTGGCGGAAGCGAAACTCACCGCCGTGCCGTACTTTGCCTGGGACAATCGCGACCCCGGCGAGATGCTGGTCTGGCTCAGAAGCGCGGCGTAGCTCTATCGCCATCTGAGCCGCGTTGCATGCCTTGAATTCGCCCGGGCGCGCGTCATCTAGCTTTGAGTGGCGCCAGTCACTTGAACGGGTGGAGGCAGATTGTGGCGCTCGAAGCTGTCGCGCGTCCGAACGCCGGTGGCCACTTTATTGCGGTCGTGGTGGTGCCGCTGCTATTCGTCGTCGGTGGACTGGCCATTCGCTATGCGGCATTTGCCTCGATCTCGGCGGAACCAGGCTTCGCAGCCTATGCCCAGGCGCTCTGCCGGTGGGATTGCGCGTGGTATGTCGACATTTCCGAACACGGTTATGAGCGCTTTCCCATTCCAAACCAGAGCAATGTCGGACGCTGGGGCTTCTTTCCGCTCTATCCGATGCTGGTGGCGGCAATCCGGTCTGTTTTCCCTTTGCCGACGATACTGCTCGCGTCGATCACATCGGTTGCGTGCAGCTACGCGGCCTGTCTGGTGGCGTGGCCGCTGCTCGAGAAGAACATGCGCGCTTATGTGCTATATTGCGCCTTTCTGCTCAGCGGCCCGTTCTCCTTTCATTTTACGACTTTCCTGACCGAACCTCTTTTCGTGCTCCTGACGTCGTGCGTTTTTCTGGCACTCAAACGCTCCAGCTATCTGGCCGCGGGGCTGTCATCGGCTCTGCTGTCGGCAACCAGGCTCGTCGGAGTGCTTGTTGTATTTGCGACCGTCATTCAGATGTTCAGGGATTACCGCGCAAAGGGCGGATCGGCGCTTTCTTTCCCACGTTGGGTGCTTGGCCGACCGGATCTGCTCGTTGCAATTCTCATCTCGCCTGCCGGCTTGTTCGCCTACATCCTGTTCCTCTATCTGACGGTCGGGGACGGCTTTGCCTTCCTGCACGTCCAGCGCGCGTTTGGACGTGTGGCGGGCAATCCGCTCGCCTTCATATGGGATGGACTCTCGGCCGTTCCGACGACTGGATGGCTGCCTACGGCGCCGCAATGGAGCGCGCTCGCCGCACTCATAGGACTGGCGCTATCGGCGGTTCTGGCGGTTCGCAGGCAATATGGCGCCGCGTTGTTCTGCGCCTGCTGCATCATCCTGCCGCTGATCACCAACCTGGCCTCGATGGTCAGATACGTCATTGGGCTTGCGCCTCTGACAATGTTGCTGACCACGTTGTTGTCGGCGTCGAAGCTGACTTTTCTTGCGGCTCTGGGTCTCTTCCTGGGCGCCTGCTATTTCATGACCGTCGCGTGGATCGGGGGCTATCTTGCCCTGGTCTAGCACTCCGGGCCCGCATCGGCGCGCGGCCTCGCTTGGCGGCTACACGCTGGCGGCGGTTCTGGCCGGGGCAGAAATCATCATCCTTGCGCTTGCTCTCAATCCAGACGTCAATTCCGACTATCGCGCCTATTACATCGGCCGGACGACGACCTGCCTCAATCGCGATGCGGTCGGCAGCTACACACTTGGCGAGACGGTGTCGTTCCGGTCCGACGGAGCCAAAAAGGCAACCGGCATGATGGTCTGTGGCTGGTCGGGGCCGGTAGCCGACGGCACCCATTCGCTGGGCGAGACCTCGCGGCTTCGCCTGGACATACCGCCGCTTCGCGACGGTCTGACTGCCACGCTGCAAATGGCCGCCGTCATTCGTCCGCCCCAGATCATGCAAAGGGTTGTGATCTCGGTGAACGGCGTTCGGGTGCATGCGGTGACGCTGTCCGGCAAAGAGCCACGCACGGTATCGTTCGTCATTCCACCGGCGGCCCTCGCCAAGGCCAAGACACTTGACATCGCCTTCGACTACCTCGACGGCATTCCGCAAACTCCTGCCGCCAGCAACATCTATAAGCGCTCCATCAAATTGTTGTCGCTCCGGCTCGATTCCATTGACGCGGATTAGGGCGGGCGATCACGCTGCTGGCCGCGTCTTCGCTGCGCAAAAACCCAGCGGTCGAGCATGAGGAGATTGACCGCTGGAACAAGCAAGCATGTAACCAGGATGGCAATGGTCGGCGGCAGACTGAGTTTCGCAGTCAAAAGCGCCGGCGCCGCGTAAGCCACCACGAAGCCGGTTGCCGTCAGCAAGAGAAAACGCGGAGCCTCCGATCGATGCGATCCGCTCGACGCGAAGGTCACGAACTTATGCGCGAGATAAGAAAACAGGGCGGCAGCGGTATAAGCTGCGAGCGAGGCACCGACCGGCGAGAGGCCGAACCGTTGCCATTCGACCAAAGCGGTGGCCATCACTGCATATAGGATCGTTGCAGCGATGCCGACCGACCCGAAACGCACCAGCAGTTTCAGGCCGGCGTCGCTGGTCGAGGGGCCCTCAGACTTGCGCACTGCAGGCATACTGCGCTCCAAGCGGCAGCGACGCGAGCGCGCGCTCGACTCTTCTGGCGAAAGGCCTTGCCGACGGCAGCAGCAGGAAATGCTCGGATCGGATGTCCCGGAACCCGGTCTCCCGAAAGAGGGACGCTGCGTTGGCAGCGTTGAGGAGGACCGCGTCGTGGTCGAACGGACACCGCAACACCGCAAGACGCGTCAGGGGATTATAGGGATTGTGCTCGATGATGCAGGCGACCCCGCCTGGCCGCACGACGCGCCGCATTTTCAGGAAGAAATCGAGCCAGGAGGAGGGCGGAACGTGATGGACGACGCAACTGGCGAAAGCCAGATCGAACGTGCCGTCCTCATAAGGCAGCCCCTGCGTGCTGCAGGTCCTGTAGGCCACACGCGGATTGTGTTGGCTGGCGCGCAAAATCGAGTCTTGCGAGACGTCGCAGCCATCGAGGCTGTCGAAAGCGCCGTCGAGATAGCGGTGGAGCGAACCGACGCCGCAGCCGACATCCAGCGCCCTTACAGCCGACCCATCCTGCCGAAGCTTTCGCTCGACCACCAGACGCCGCAGCAGGTCCGCCTTGGCGACAAGGAAGAAGTCGTGCCTGAGTCCGGAAAACCGGATGGACCCTTCGACCGCCTCGCCATAGTTGGAATTATAGCTGTCGAAGAGTTCGGCCATTGGCGGGGACTCCACTCCTGGGCTTGTGAAACGATAGGCGGCGCTCACCAGAGACGGTACGCATCGCCTCGTCGAAGCCGGTGAGCCGATTAATCACATAAAGCGGGCGGCGTTTCACCTCGGCGTGGATGCTGCCAACGTAGAGCCCGACCACACCGGTCATGAAAAGATTGATGCCGCACAGGAGCGACACGATCACCACCGTGGATGTCCACTCGGCAATGATGCCGGTTTCAAAAAACGAGGCAAAGATGGCATAGGCGCCAAAGATCACCGCAAGCGCGGAAATGGCCAATCCGCCCCAGAGCGCCAGGCGTAAGGGCTTCTCGGAGAAACTGACGATGCCGTGAACCGCAAGGTGCACCATCTTCCAGAATGGGTATTTGGTCTGGCCCAGGGTTCGCGCGTGGCGCTCAAATGGCACGGTCGTTTGCTTGAAGCCCATCCAGCCGAACATGCCCCTGACGAAGCGGTCATGTTCGGGCATACGCTTGAAGGTTTCCAGCGGCTTGCGGCCGACCAGGCGGAAGTCGCCGACGTCGCGCGGAATATCGACCGACGTCATTTTCTCCAGCAGGCGATAGAAAAGACTTGCCGTAAAGCGCTTGAACCAGGATTCGCCCTCGCGCTTGACCCGGCGGGCATAGACGATCTCGAAGCCTTCCTTCCACTTGGCCACCAGATCGAGAACGACTTCCGGCGGATCCTGCAGGTCGGCATCCATGACGATGACGGCATCGCCCGCAGCGGCATCCATACCGGCGGTAATCGCCACTTGGTGGCCGAAATTGCGGGAAAATTCGATCAGCCGAAAGCGCGGCTCGGCGGCAACCACTTTTTGGAGGTATTCGACGCTTCCATCGAGGCTTCCGTCATCGACGAAGATGGTCTCGGTTTCGCCGTCCAGCCGGTCGATAAGCGAACTGATCCGCTCGATCAGCCGAGGCAGCACCTGTTCTTCATTGTATATGGGCAGGACGAGCGAGTAGCGAGGCGGTGATCTGTTCACCGTCATTCCAGGGCCGTGGACCACAGAGTCTCGCATGCGGTTGAAAATGTAACGAAAGCTACAAAGTTCCAAAGGTGTGCAAGAAACTGCTAATTTAGCGAGTTCTTGATTAAATGCCGGTTCTCAGTGAGAGATGAGCGTCCGCACCGAGGCGCGAACTCGATAGGTCGCCAGCGAGGTTCGTCTGGCGATACGCCAGCACAAAGCTGTTTGACCGCCCTGAAGATCGCTGCACGCCCTCCTTCGCGCGCTCCACGTAGGCGCCATCGGCAGTCATCAGCACGACGCGGGTGCCGGCGCTGATGTATAGCGGTACCAGGGTGCGCACGCCGTTGGACAGCGTTGCCGGTTTCGCGACGAACCTCTGCCGCTGTTTGCGGCCGCTGCTTGCCGTGAGAAGAAGACTTGCCCGAGATCCACCAGCGTGTTGTTGCGCTCAGGCCCATGACGGCCGGCCGCGACGTTGTCGAGGATTATGGCCATGTCGGGCTGACCTTGCGCAGCCATCCGGCGTTTCTGCGTGCCGATCTTCGCCGGCGCAGCATCGTGACCTGTCAGGAGGCCATGCAGGCGAGACAGAAGCTGGCTCGAGGCTGCCGGCCTGGTTCTGGTCCGGCAACGGCCAGGCTCGGCCAAAGGCCTCATGTTCCTCACCGTGGAGGATGAGACGGGCGCCGCCAACGTCGTCGTCTGGGTCAAGGTATTCGAGAAATTCCGTCGCGTGCTTCTTTCGTCGGCCATGCTCGGCGTGCGCGGCCGCATCCAGCGGGAAGGGGAGGTGGTGCATCTCGTCTCCCATCAGTTGACCGACCTGTCAGCCGAGCTGGCCAGCCTGGGAAACCGCGAGACGCCGTTTCCCGTGCCGCATGGCCGCGGTGACGAAGCCCATCACGGCGCGCCGGGTGTCGATCCGCGGAGCCTGCCGAAGGGCCGAAACATCGTCGATCCATACGAGCACATCGACGGCATCAAGGTGAAGACGCGGGATTTCCGATAGAAGCTGCAGCGGATATATCGTCATCATGTGGTAGTCTGGCCCGCATGACGACGCTTTACCTCCATTTGACGCGGAAGACGGTGGATCCCTCAGGCCGAATAAAACGCATCCGCCGAAATGGATCGAGCCTCAGCTGACGCGCCTGGTCGACGAAGCGCCCGACGGCCCCGATTGGCTTCACGAGATCAAGTATGACGGGTACCGGATGCATGCGCGCATCGAGGGGAGCGACATCCGATTGCTGACCCGGACGGGCCTTGACTGGTCGCATCGCCATCGGCCTTTCAATTTTGCGTCGAGTGTGGCGGTGCGCTCGGCCCGCCACTCCGCACAGCTGTCGGGGATTGCAGGCCCGAGCCGTCCTGCGGCGCGCATCAGGGCGAAGATCGGCCGAGGCACAAGATTAATCCTCGAAACTGCGCCATGCGCGGCCGCCTCTGCAATCAGCGTGCGCGATTGGTCACGTCGTGCCGCGTGGGCCGCGAGCGCCTTCATCACCTCGGGTTCGAGACAGACCGACAGGCGCTGCTTCTTCGACGGATTGGCCACGGGCGCCTCGCAGCTCCATGCCCTCGTTCGGATCGAGCGAGACCTGGCGGGCCATGCCCTGCATAATCTGGTTGCCGCGGCTGATCCGCGCAGTGTCGTCATCGGCCTCGTCATCGAAGCCGCCGTCGAAATCGTTCTCGATCGGCGCCCTCTTCTCCACCGGCGCGGCGCGGTTCAGCTCGGGCTGTTGACGCCGTTCCGATCCCGTTGGATCTTCGTCGCCGATGTCTGCGGCGCCGGCTGCGTCGGCCGACACGATGCTCGCCGGCCTGGCCCGAAGCGGCAGCCGGGCTCCAGTCGTCCGTGCCCGGGCTGTGCCGGCCTGGTAAGCACCGGCGGCGCCATGATCCGATGAAACGGCGATCCTCGTAGCGTGCCTTCTTCGCGCGGATCGGCGGCGTGCCCGCCACCATGACGATCTCGTCGGCGGGCGGGAGCTGCATGATCTCGCCCGGGTCAGCAACGGTCTGGCGGTCTCGGAGCGCGACACCATCAGATGGCCAAGCCGGGGCGAGAGCCGATGGCCCGCATAGTTGCGCATGGCGCTCTCGGGAGCACCTCGGCGCGGTTCCGTTCGCGCGATAGAAGCAGCGGTTGGCGATTGAGCAGCATGGAATCACCGAATTCATGCGCGCGGTATCGATACGCGATGAAGGCCGCGGAGGCCTTGGCGAGCAGAGCATCGTCGGCAAAGGCGCGCAGGAGCTCGAAATGGCTTTCGCCGGGCTGGTGGACGCCCGTGAGAACCGCATCGACCACGCGAAGCCGCGTGCCCCGCGCGATGCGCCCTGTCGCAATGCCATTTCCGGCACGCACATTGCCGCCGGGATTGGCGGCTGCCTCAAGTGCGCGCACTACGCTCGTGCCGATCGCAATGATGCGGCTGCCGCGCAGCTTCGCCCACGCGACCTGCGCCGCGGTGTGCCCAGGGATGCGGTATGGCTCGTCGAAGGGAAGGCGCGAGTCGAGCGCGGGATCGCCGGTAGAAGAGACGCCCGCAGCATGCGTGAGTGTTGCAAAGCCAACATCGTGCCGACGCCAGGCTTGGAGCGTGCGCCAGTCGAGCGCGAAGCCTGCCGATGGCGCCTCGAACGCGACCGGCCCGGCGGCAATCTTCGTCCAAACATCCCACAGTGCCAACGGCTCGGGAACATGCGCGTATTGGATCGGCCGGCCGTGCTGCGCCAGTCCTGCAAGCACCGCTGCGCGATTGCCTGGGAAGTGCAACTCGAGAAGGCGTGGATGGTCGAGAAGGCGCTCGACGACGGCGTCAAGCGAGCCGAGCCGGAGGCGATCGCCTAGTGACAGCGGAGGTGGAGGCAGCCGGTCTTCCGTGCGCGTGCGGTGATCGCCCGAGCCGAAGGCAATCGCCACGAATCGGGTTGGATCGGGAAGTGATAGCCAGCCCGCCAGGCGGATCTCGATCGCCTCACCGCTTGGGACATGCGTGCCGTGCAAGCTGGCAGGCAAGGTCGCGGCGTCATTGGCGACGACCAGATCGCCGGGGTTGAACAGCGTCGCGAGTCCAGCTCGCGGCAGGTCGCGCATCGTGCCGTCCGCCTGGACGACGAACAGCCTGGCGGAGCGCCGATCGGGACGATCGGCGGCAATCATCCATGTGCTCCGGCCAGAAGCGTAGAGCGGACCGGCAACGCGTCGAGCATCTTTTCGATGATCTCGGCAGCTGCCTGCTCGGGGCGCTTCAAGGTCGCCGGATCAGCATCAGGGATCGCGAGCGCGTGCAGTGGGGTGTCCATATCGCCGGGGTCAAGCGCGAGGAGCCGGATGCCGTCTGCTTTCGCCTCCTCGTCCCAAATCGCTGTCAGATGGGCAAGAGCGGCCTTGCTCGCGCCGTATGCTCCCCAGCCGGGATAGGCGTTCACCGCGGCGTCGCTGGAAAGGTTGATCACCAGCGCGCCACGGCCGCCGCGCGCGGACGCCGCAAGCGCACCGAAAAGAGCCTTCGTCAGCCGGAACGCGCCGACCAGGTTGACCGCGAGCGCCGTTTCCAGCTCCTCGCACTCAGTATCGGCGAGGAGCGCCAGAGGGACAGGGCCGAGGCTCGAGGCATTGTTGATCAGGACGTCGAGCCCGCCGAGGCTCGCGGTTACCTGTAGCGCAATCGAGTAAGTGTCCTCTTTCTTGCCGACGTCGCCGACAATGCCGTGCGCGCCCGTCTCGTCAGCGATGCGTGCGACGTTCGCGGCGGTGCGGGCGACGAAGGCGACGCACGCACTCTGTGCGGCAAGCTGCCGCACAAGCGCCAGTCCGAGGCCGGACGTGCCGCCCGTGACCGCCACGCGAAGTCCCTGAAGTTCGATATTCGTCTGCATTGCCAGTGCTCCCTTGATCCGTATGCCTCTTGCTACAAGTTCAAGTTAACTTGAAGTCAAGCGGGAATTGTGCTTTCGTTCATGCATGGATTCCATGCTGACCATCACCGACGTGTCACGGCGCAGCGGCGTCGCCTCATCGGCCCTGCGCTTCTACGAGGAGCGCGGGCTGATCGCGTCCGAGCGGGCCGGCTCGGGACACAGACGCTACCCGCGATCCGTGCTGCGCCGAATCGCCTTCATCGTCTTCGCGCAGCGAATTGGGCTGACGCTTGAGGAGATCGGCGCCGAGCTTGCCAAGTTGCCAGCCGATCGCGTGCCGTCGCGTCGGGATTGGTCGCGGTTGTCGGGCCAGTGGACCAAGCGCATAGACCAGCGCATCGCCGAGTTGCAGCGCCTGAGGTCGGGACTTACCGAGTGCATCGGTTGCGGCTGCCTGTCGATGGACCGGTGTAGCCTTGCGAACCCTGCCGATATGGCAGGACGCAAGGGGCCGGGGCCGAGGTATTGGCTGGGGTGATTTGGCAGCGTGCCTGTCGCTATTGCAGAACTCGACAGCGCAAGACTTCGCCAAGTGCGAGACGCTGCCCGGTAAGGTCAGGGCGCGGCGGCCCTGATGTTAATTCAGGAATCGCGCTGAACCGGACAGCTCCTGCATTTGTCTCAAAATCGCGGTCAACAAGGGGTCAGAACAATAGCTGCTCAAAATCGACGCGATGGAAGGCTCCCGCTCCGCGGGGGTGGCATCATTAGGATGGACAACCGGGAGCGCAAGACTCCTGCGGCGGATTTGATTCGTGATCGTCGCGCAGCCGTACCAGCAGTGCCGGCCGCAGGCCCGCTGCATCTCTTCCGGCGATCCGATCGCCTGGCGCGAGCGGCTCAGGTGCTCTTCAGGGTGCCGTTCATTCCTTCCGGATAGAAGCCGCCCTTGCTCACGCCGTCCTTATCGGTGAGATAGACGATCCGCAGCACTTCCTTCGGCGTCCTGGTGAACGCGATGGCGTCGGGCGTCGAGGGAACGAAATTGGCCTTGCCGTTCACCTGGATGCCCTGGTCCTTGTCTTCCGGCCCGTCGATCTTGTCTCGTGCGTCCGAGACGGCATTGGCGGCCTTCCAGGCTTTCTCTCCCTTCCGGTACAGTGTGGAGCGCGCCATTCCCATGTGGTAGGCCTCGACCGCCAATATGCCGGCGGCGGCGGCGAGAAACTCCTTGTTCTTCAGAACCGTCGCGGCACCGGCATAGGCGGTGACGCCGACATCCTCGAACAGCATGCCGCCGAGAACGAAGTTCGTTTCGTTGCCGAAGGGATCGAAGTCCCGCCCGAGGCCCGCTGCCTCCGCAACCGCCTTGAACCCCGCATCGAAATCGATGGCCGGCCTGTCGACTGCGTTCTTTGCAAGCGTCTTGCGGTAGAACCGGACATGCGCGAGTTCGTTTTCAGCAACCTCTTGCATGAATTCGCCGATGGCGGGTGTCTCGAAGGACACTTTCTTTCCGCCGACGACATCGCCGGGTTTCGAACCGGCATCGGCGGCGTCGATGCCTTTCCCGGTGGTGCCGCGAAGGTAGTATTCGGCCTCCATGTATTCCAGGTTGAGCGCAAAGCGGAAGATGTCCTCGTCCTGCACTTCCTCCTTGGCATAGGCGCGCGAAACCGGCGCCAGGCCCGTCGTGGCGGCGAGGCTGGCTCCCAGCCCAAATTGCAATGCGCGGCGACGGGAAAGGTGGAGTGAAGGGATGGCACGTATCATGGCTTCCTCCCAAAAGCCCGCCGGCATCATCTGTTGGCGTCCGATCACGGGCCACGCGCCCAACTCCGCCATAGGCGAAATGTTCCTTTAAAGGTCGGACTTTGCAGGGGTCGTGCTCCGGATCAATGGCTTTTTGGGCGCGTAACGTCGGAGTTGGCATCGACTATTTGTGACCAAGCCTCGACTGTAGACATTGAGGTGACACATTATGAGCCGGATAGTGCCCGCGTCAGCACGGTCGACCAAGAACTCGAAACGCAAGTCGGCAAGCTAAGGGCCGGAGGGAAACGAGCGGGCCGTGATAACCCAGGACAGCAAGGATGACTGGAGGAGCTTCAGGCCGGAAAGGAAAATTCCTGTCGACTTGTGAGACGAGTGGGCCATCCGAGAGAAGTTGGTATTCTGGTCGATCCATCCGGGCCTTGCGATTTCTCGCTTTTGCTGCGTCTATTTATCAACCGGTCTGGCCTCTTCGTCGATCAAACACGCTCGGAAGTCACAAGGAGTATATGCACATGGCAACTGGAACCGTGAAGTGGTTCAACAGCACTAAAGGGTTTGGGTTTATCCAACCCGACGATGGCGGTCAGGACGTTTTTGTTCACATCTCCGCCGTCGAGCGCGCTGGTTTGTCGAACCTCGTTGAGGGCCAAAAGATCAACTACGACATCGAGCAGGACCGACGTACCGGCAAGTCTTCTGCTGGCAATCTCCGCAAAGCAGGTTGATTTCTCTCGCGCGCCCTGGCGAAAGCCGCAGGAGCGCGGCAAGTCACGAATGTACTGACCCCGCCGTGTAAAAAGCGCGCGAGCTTGGTGTGATGGAGAGACCTGGGCAGCAGATTGCTGCAACGCATCAGAAACGATCGTGTGAACCAGCTTGTCGGGCAACGGAAGGCGGGAAGCCCCCTGCGTTTTTCGCGTTTGCGTCCTCCAGCGTAGGAGTTGGCCACGTGGCGTTGCCCCGCAGAGCACTTAGACTTGTTGCATCCCACAGCAATGTGATTGGGGATAGCCTGACATCGCATCGGATTCTCCTGCCATTCGTCCGGCGCGTTCCGCTTTGGAGGTTTAAGCTGCCTTCATACTTGGCCGGGCTCAACAGTCCGGCCTTTTGCTTTTTGTCGGTGGGCTGCGGTACATGATTATGATGCGCATTCGCACTGAACCGCTCGACAAGCATTATGACCAGTCAGGATCATCAAATGGCAAATCCTCCACGCCGACCCACAAATCCGATGTCGGCCGCTGAAGCCGCCTTCAAGCCGATCAAAAAGCCGGCGGCGCCGGTTCGCGAACCGTCGGCTCCAAACATCAGAGAGCTTGTTTCGATCAGGATCGATAGGGCCGTGCTGGACCACTTCCAGGAAGATGGACCGGGCTGGCAGGATCGGATCAACGACACGTTGCGGCGCGCTATCTCCAAAGAACCGACCAATGCCGATGACAAACGATCGGACGACTACTGATCGGCACGGTGCATAGCGGCGACGCAGATGGAGTTGGACGGAAGCATAAGCGTAAGCGATTGCGAATCTTTTGGACAACTGACAACGCATATCCTGGAATTTTTTCATCGAGCCGCGACCGAACCCCTCTATGCTCCGCGCGGAGACCCGAATGGCATTTCGATTCGTACACACGGCCGACATTCACCTCGACTCGCCGCTGCGTTCGGGGTTAACCGGGCCGAACGCTTCTTGGAACGTGCAAATGAAATGTTGGATAAAGGCTGCGGTGTCGGCATCAATCTCGCGCTGTGCAGCAGGATACAGGCTGCGCAACGACCCGTGGCCGAGGCGAGATCGCGGTTGGCGAAGATCGATTCTGGCAGCACGGACACAGCCGCACGGTTTGAGCCTTTGGCCGCTAGCCGCACACCGATCTAGTGGCAGCGCGAGGTCGGATTCATGCGGCGTTCGCTCGAGCTCGTCAGCATTTTGACGAGTTCTCCAAGTCCATCAATGAACTCACCAGCGGCGAAAAACGGCTGCCTCATCCGCCGGGCTGGAGAAACACCAGCGTTCGGCAAAGTACGCGAGCGCCAATGGCTCAGCCTCCACATCAAGTACGAGGCAAGGAGGAATCCTCGCTGCCGTGGTCTGATCGTCGAGCGGCACCATGAGATCATGGGGCTCCAGAAGCAAAACGGCGCCTGGCAAGGTGATGTCGTGGAACAAGCTGAGGTGCGAATATGCGTCCCGAGGCGTCTTCGTAACGCTTATCTTTCCCCCCGCTATGGAGTAGCGGCTGGGAAATTTTTGGGGCGAAGAATGCTACGTTTCGCTCTCACGAGCTCGAGCAGATTGGTGTCGTTCGAGCCTGTCTCTCGAAAGCGGCAACTATTTGCATTGCGAGCATTTGGCCAGCTTGGGAGGACCGGGCGATCTTCTCCTCAATGCAGAGTTGGTCGAAAACGCGTTGGCAAAGGTCCTGATCGGATGGGTATAGACCGGCTCGTCTGAAAGGCATTTTAACCCCCCAAGCTTCAGAAGACCGTCGCTGTAGAAGCCGATGGATCAAATGTAGTGCCCGTCAGGATGCACGCGTCAACGGTGTGCAAAAAGCGAACATGCGGCCGGATATGCAATCCCCAACTCTTGGTTGGAGTGCGGCGGGTTTTTCAATGGTGATCTCGCAGCTTTTCACTGCCTTGGTGAGGGCCTGGTGGTCGTTGCCGATCTTTTGACTTGGCGAAATGCAATTTTCCCGCGCGAAACGTTCCACCTCAAAAACGCATCGATCGAAAAGAGGCCCCAGTCGACGTAGGCTTGGTTGCCTCGTTCTAGTCAATTTCCGTTTTCCTGTTCACTCAGCAGCTGCGAATGAGAAATCCGCCCGCCACTCCTCGATTTGGCGGGCGGACCCCACCAGCGCAGGAAGGAGCCGTAGCTGCGCAGATACAATTTCTGGGACTGTTTGAGCGTCATTTCTGGCTATGCCATCAGCTCGCGACTATTCCAATCACCAACAACGTGATGGAGGTGGCGAAAACCGGTGCAAGCGGCCAGCGAGCTTTGTGAACACTGTTCTCCATAGGCTCCTCCCTTGAGGGACCGCACCGAGTACAAACAGACGCAGTTCCGGGGCCATTGCGCGCAGCGAATCAGACTTAGGTCCCTACGCAAGGCCAGCCTTAAGGCTCCGTTTGGAACGTCTAGAGAAGCTGCAGGTTTGGGGCGCTTTGGCGCTATGTTTTGCGCCCACGAGCCCACAAGGAGATAGCTATGAGAATGCATCTTTCCACCGCAGCGGCAGGATTTCTGCTGCTGGCCGGTGTCGGTGCCGCCGCCGCCCAGGACGTGGTCATTGACCCGCAGCAGGAAACCGTCATCAAGGAATATGTGAAAAAGCAGCCGCTCGCTTCGGTGAAAGTCCCTGGGGTAGAGTTGAATGTCGGCTCGACGCTCCCGGACAGCGTCGAGCTTCATGAAGTCCCCAACGTCAAATATCGCTACGTCGTCGTTGACAACCGGACTGTTGTCGTTGACCCGGGCACACGTAAAATCGTGAAAGTCATCCAGTAACCTGAACGTCTGAGAAGACCGCCCGCCGTGCCGAAGGGTGCGGCGGGAAGCCAAGCATGAGCTCTCCAGAATGCGAGGCGCTGCAATGTCCCTCTCTCCCAGTCTATCCTCCGTCGGTCTGACTTTCCAATGCCCGCATTGCAACTTCGCCGTCGTCAGGAACGGCAGCTGGTTTCAGGTCGTTTCCCATTACAAGTGCGAGGAATGCGGACGCGAGGTCCGGATTACGTATCCCGATAAGATTGGCATCTTCCAGAAGCACGCGCACTTGGCCATTCCCCCGCCGGGAGCGAGGTAGTTTTGCAGGCCCGAAAGTGAGTTCGAACTGCTGGGCGTCGAGTCCGAGCGGGCAAGGCGGCATTCGCCTGAGATCGGCACGCGGAAGACTAAGGGTCGGGTGGGGATCGCTGCTTTGAGTCGTGAACTGTGGGCTCCAAGGAGTGGCGAACGTCAGTTGAGTGCTGCCCGTCCAGTCAAAACGATGAGGGCCAACGTGAGCAGCGCGCCAGAGAGACGTACAAGATCGTCCTGACACTACCCCCTTGGCGGCGTTTCCACCACGCAGGTAGATTCCCAGGTGGAGGAGGCGTATCGCCAGGTGGGTCTAGACCAATGTCGCCAAACTGGCCGCTCCAAGACCAACCATCATCGCTGGCACTGCGGGCACGATCAAGGGCGCCAGTGCCTCGACCGAATTCATGTGAACCCGGTCGATCCTATAGCGCCGGTTGTCGTCGTCTGCCGGGACTACCGGTCCTGCCAGCGCTCCTGCAAACCTCTGGACGAACCCGAGTAGACTGCCAACACTACCGATAGCAAGCAGAGCGCGAGCACGCCGAGAAGACTTAACCAATAGACTTCCATGTTGTCTCCACTCCCTGGAATCGCAGTGGACCAGACGGTGCTTGCGAGTCATGCTCGCAAGGGCGCGGACGGGTCAGGCCGCCGCACCGGGGAAAAGGCCCTGGAACCGCCGCAGGTACAGCGGCCAGCCTTGATCGCTATCAACCCCCCCGCGCACGCCCTCCCAGCCTTCGCCATGGAGTTCGAGATTCCGGTGCTCGATCTCAACCCGGGTTCGGTTCTCCGTCTCAGCCGTGAACCGGACTTCCCATTCGCTGGTTTTGTTCAGGTCGCTCTCAATCTGCCACCGAGGGCTGATGTCCCAGCTCAGAATCAGCCGGCTGGGGGGATTGTAAGCCAACACACGAGCCCAGCGGCATTCGCTGCCGTCCACGCCGCGATCGTAAACGTGGCCCCCGACCCAGGGTTCGAAGATCGTCTCTGCGATCGGTACGGCAAGAAGATTGTGCTCGCGAGGTTTGAATTTCCCGAAATCCTCGGTGAAGACCTTGAAGGCACGCGCGATAGGTGCCTCGACAACGACGAAATGCCTTACGGGCGCGGTTGCAGGAAGCTTGCTCATGGCTGGTCCTTCTTTGGGTGCTCGACGGCCAGTTTGTAGCTCGCCAGGGTCTTGCTCCAGAACTGATCGATTTCCGCGCGCAGACTTGCTAGGCCGTCCGGATCGATACGGTATATTCGTTCCTTGCCTGAGCGCGTGTCGGCCACAAGCCCGGCATCCTTGAGTACTTTCAAGTGCTGAGAGACCGCCGGCCTGGTTACAGGCAGCACACGAGCAAGTCCGCTGACCGAACAAGGCTGTTCGACCAACAATTCGAATATCGTGCGCCTCGTCGAGTCTCCGAGCGCTGTCCAGTGTTTCGCGTTAGTGGACACTAACGCGAACTTAAATCGATGGGCCGGCACTGTCAACCTCGATAATCCGGGTGAACGTAGAGCGATCCCTTTCGGACAGGGATGGTCGCTCACAGTCGACAGGAGGACCAACCGTGACGTTCATGATGACCGCCGTTCCGGCGGAGCTCGATAGAGGATGATCCGTCCCGTCGGCAGAACCTGGGTGAGGAAATCAAAATCGCGGACGTTGCCGGTCAGCACGCTCGCACCCAACTGACGCGCCTGCAGGAACACGAGGGCGTCATTTAGGAAGCGGCGCTCGTGCCCCTCCCTCTTGGGCAGATTGCTCAGCCGGAAGAGCAAGCCAGCCAAGATCCCGGCCTGTCCCCAGATCGCATCGTCCGGTGCATGAAGTCGGTGGTCCGGAATGTCCTCTACCGTGGCTTCAATCGTCTCGAGGACAGCTTTTGTGGAGGCATGCTTAGGGTCCAGCCGACCAAAGGCTTGGGTCAGCTCAAACAGGCAGACAGCGGAATGGTGGCATCGGCGATAAGTAAGCAGCGTATCGACTTCAACCGGCGATCGTCCCTGCAGGACATCCAGATAGACGCTCGTATCCAGAAACAGCGGTCCCCCGATCGCAGGTTCGTCAGCAACCCATGGGAGATCGTCGTCGGCCCTGCGCTTCAGCGTTCCGTTGTGCATTTGGGGCTTTAGCGCTCGGAGGGTTTCGGAAAGATCAAACCCCAAGATCTATGTCCGCCGGGATGCTGCCCTTACGCCCGACCAGGCGGGCGCCAAAGTCATCTTCGAGGGCCAGGCGCGACAGCGCCAGTTCCAACAGCTCCGTATCCGAGGTGACATGGGCGCGCTTCTTGGCCGCCTCGATCAACTCCGAGGGCATCCGCCCCGAAAGACGGGTATTCTTCGCGGCGCCGAGGAGGCCGGCGGCTTTCGCTTGCTCCAGTACAAGTTTATTGCGGGTCGATGCGACCGTTGCTTCGCTTTCTGCAGCCGTCCGTGTCTGCGCAGCCATGAGAACCTCCTGTGTTGAACAGAATATAGATTGCGTTGAACGCAGGGCAAGGCTTAGTAGCCGCTGGCCGTCGGGACCATCGCTCCGGGATGACGAGGCGGGCGTCTGACGCTTTCGCACTCATCACGCGGGCCAGTATTCGGGGCTTGCGACCCAACCCGTGAAGGGCGGAGAAGTCCTCATCGCATTGCAGCGACGGGCAGTCCAAGGTCGCCGACGCGCTCTCAACGGGTGCGCGTTTTCAGCTCTACCTGGCCCTGCGGCTTGCCGGATATTACGAGTTCGCCCAGTTTCGACCCTCTGCGCCATTCATTGCCGACGAAATCGTGGAGACCTTCGACCATTTCCGGTCCGAGGAGGTTTTTCAGGTTGTTTGGTCAGATGGCAAGCGCTGGCCAGGTGATTTATCTGATGCATCACCAGCACCTGTGCGAGATCGCCAAGGCTGTTGTTCCCGGCGTTACAATTCACGAGCTTACGAAGTTGGCTGCTGCGGCGTGGGATGAGTTGAGGCTGCAAACTGAAAGTAAACGGCCTGGCCGTCAGAAGCACACCGCGAAAGGACGGCGAGTGCCACGGTGTCGGGGAACGCATTCCCATCCTCCGCCGGCAAGCCGAAAGCTCCAAGCTGGGCAGCCCGTGCGAAGCCTGTGCGGCTGGCTCACTCCGCGTGGGTTCCCAACGTTCGGCCTAGCAGCGCACGCCGCTGCTCTCGCCGGTCCAACCCGCGGGAGGTCTTGGCATGCCCAATATTCATTCCGGCCATTGCGACAAAGCCGACGGCGACGGCGATTTGACGCTCTGGGAACTGGCCAACCCAGCAGCTGCGCTACGGGGCAGTTTTCTCAGAGTTGGGTACCGTCACGCAGGCCTGACCCAGCCGGCAGCCGGGATTTTCCCGGAACGAATTCGTTAGTTCGCCTGCATGGTCCGAGCTGCGGCGTCGGATGTCGTCCAGCTATTCCGGTCGCGCAAAGCTGACAAAATTTCACACAACTTTATAGCGGCAGCCAAAACCCGTCACTTATAGTTCGCTCGGTATCGCTTCTAATGCTGACGCCACCCGTTCAGGTCGGTACACCAGGATGACAAAGCAAAAGCACAGCGCCCAGACTCCCGCGGTTTGTCGAGGAGAATCCAATGCTAATGACGCAGTGCCGCCGACCATTCCTGCCAAGCGTCAGACGTCGCACCGGAAAGAGACGGCGTTCTTCGTTGCGCAAAATCTGCAGACCCCTCCAGTGCCATGGCGCGCTATGTCGAGCGGCACCGGCGCTTTCTGATCGCCTCTGACCGGTTTTCCCGGAAGAGACCGCCAAATGGTGGACGTCCCGCGCCATTGCGGCCTGGTTGGCTTTGGCGGTCAGCCAGGTTCTTGAGCAATCCGCGCGGCGGCGGCTGATGCGCCGGAAGGCAGTCGATTCTCGCCGCAACCATGACGCATAAAATCCAATTGCAGCCGGCGGAAACACCAGAAATCATAGCCAGTGTTGAGGCGTACCGAACCCATATTGCCTACTTGCTGCAAGACCTGCGACACGCGGGTCCGTCCGAAAAAAATCATGCCTCTACCGGCAACCGGTTCGATCGCTTGATCTGGGCAAGCGCGAAGCTGGACTCGATCGAGGAGACGCCATCGAGCCGCGTCAGCTTTTCCTTCAGGAAGCGCTCATAGGCGTGCAGGTCGCGCACCACGACACGCAGCAGATAATCGCGCTGGCCAGTCATCAGATAGCAATCGACCACCTCCGGCCAGCGCGCGATTGCCGCGTTGAACCGCTTCAGCTCGCTCTCGCGCTGGCGCTCAAGCTTGATCGAGGCAAACACCGAGATCGGCAGATCGACCATGTCCTGGTCGATCAGGGCGGCATAGCCGGTGATCACCCCCATGTCCTCCATCAGGCGGACCCGGCGGGCGCAGGGCGAGGCCGAAAGGCCGACCCGCTCGGCAAGCTGCTGCGCCGTCATCCTGCCATCGACCTGCAGCGCGGCAATGATCTTTCGGTCGATATTGTCCAGTCGACTTTTTGGCATCGAACGTTACTCCATTGGCTGATATTGGCACAATCAGCTAACGCAGCTGCCAATCTCATGCAAGTTTAGCGACAATTGGTTTTTGCTCAGCCCTATGATTGAGACATCGCAACCGGGAGTCTTGCAGCATGGACAAACAAAAACTGGAGGCACTTTCGGCACTGGAGAAAAAGGTGCTCTGGCTGTCGACATGGATGATCCATAACGCCAATCACCTGCGGGAAAATACGGACGGCTTGAAGGTTGGCGGACACCAGGCATCCTCGGCGTCGCTGGTGACGATCATGACCGCGCTTTATTTCTCGGTGCTGAGGCCACACGACCGCGTCGCGGTAAAGCCGCATGCCTCGCCAGTGTTTCACGCCGTCCAGTATCTTCTGGGCAATCAGACGAGGGAGAAGCTCGAAGGGTTTCGCGCCTTCGGTGGCGCGCAAAGCTATCCGTCGCGGACCAAGGATGTCGACGACGTCGATTTCTCCACCGGCTCGGTTGGCCTCGGCGTCGCGCAGACACTGTTTGCCTCGCTTGTGCAGGATTATCTCGGCGCCCGCGACGAAAGCATGCCCGAGGGCCGCATGGTGGCGCTGATCGGCGATGCCGAGATGGACGAAGGCAACATCTTCGAGGCGCTGCTCGAAGGGTGGAAACACGGCCTGCGCAACTGCTGGTGGATCGTCGACTACAACCGACAGAGCCTCGATGCCGTGATTCGCGAAGGCCTTTGGGAACGCTTCGAAAACATTTTCCGGAATTTCGGCTGGGACGTCGTGATCCTGAAATATGGCTCGCTGCTCGAAGCCTCTTTCACCGAACCCGGCGGCGAGGCGCTAAAGGCCTGGATCGAGGCCTGCCCGAACCAGCTCTATTCGGCGCTGACGTTTCAAGGCGGCGGCGCCTGGCGCAAGCGCCTGGTCGCCGACATCGGAGACAAGCCGGGCCTGGCATCGCTTCTCGACCGGCGCTCCGATGCCGAGCTCGCCGCGCTGATGACCAATCTCGGCGGCCACGACCTGCCATGCCTGATCGAGGCCTTCGGGACAGCACGCGGCAACGATCGACCGACATGCTTCATTGCATATACGATCAAGGGCTTCGGCCTGCCGCTCGCCGGCCACAAGGACAACCACGCCGGCCTGATGACCAGCGATCAGATGGCGGTCCTTCGTGCCTCGATGTCGGTCGGCGACGGGCGGGAGTGGGACGCGTTCGAGGGATTGGCTGCTGGGGATCTGGAGCTGCAACGATTCCTCGACGCCGTTCCGTTCGCGGCAAAGGGCCAGCGGCGCCGGCACGCCCAGCGCATCGTGGTCCCTGGTCGTCTCGTCGCGGAAGCCAAAGGCAGCGTCTCCACGCAGGTCGGCTTCGGCAGAATTCTGGACGAGATTGCGCGGGCTGGCGGGCCGCTCGCCGACGCGATCGTGACGGCATCGCCCGACGTCACGGTTTCGACCAATCTCGGCCCCTGGGTCAACCGGCGCGGCCTGTTCGCGCGTCAGTCACTCGCCGACACTTTCCGCAGCGAACGCATCGCCTCGGCGCAGAAATGGGAATTCGGCCCCTCCGGCCAGCACATCGAACTCGGCATCGCCGAGAACAATCTGTTCATCCTGCTGTCGGCACTTGGGCTGTCGCATTCGATTTTCGGCAAACGGCTGCTGCCGATCGGCACGCTCTACGATCCGTTCATCCAGCGCGGTCTCGATGCGCTCAACTATGCCTGCTATCAGGATGCGCGCTTCCTGCTGGTCGCCACGCCATCCGGGGTCACATTGGCTCCGGAAGGTGGGGCGCATCAGTCGATCGCCACACCGTTGATCGGGATGGCACAGGACGGGCTTGCGGCCTACGAGCCGGCCTTCGTCGACGAGCTCGCCGTCATCATGCGCTTTGCGCTGGATTATATGCAGCGCGACGGCGACGCCGTGCAGTCGGAGCGCACCTGGCTGCGCGACGAGACCGGCGGCTCGGTCTATCTGCGGCTCTCGACGCGCCCGGTCGAGCAGATCATTCGTCCCATGATGCCACAGCTCGAGCAGGACATCATCGACGGGGGCTACTGGCTGCGGGCTCCGGGTCCCAATGCCGAAGTGATTGTTGCCTATACCGGCGCGGTTGCGCCGGAGGCCATCGAAGCTATCGGCATGATGGCAGAGGACCGTCGCGACGTCGGTCTTTTGGCCGTGACTTCGGCCGATCGCTTGAACGCAGGCTGGACAGCGGCAAGTCGCGCGCGCGAACGCGGCCTCGTTCACGCCAGGAGTCATATCGAAAGGCTGTTTGCCGATCTCCCTGCGCATTGCACCATCGTCTCCGTCACCGATGGTCATCCGGCGGTACTCGGCTGGCTGGGTTCGGTGTACGGCCATCGCACGCGCAGTCTCGGCGTCGAGCATTTTGGCCAGTCAGGGACTATCGGCGACCTTTACCGCCACTTCGGCATCGACGCCAATTCCATAGCCACAGCCGCCGACCGGATTGCTGGTGGGCGCCCCATCCGCCATCTGCGCGCGCTGGATTGATGCTGACGACATTCTGTGGCCGAGGCCTGATCGTGGATCTGAAATCATGCCACTCGCTGCTCGGGTAACGCAATGTCTGAACGGCGCGCCTCTGTCGGACCGGGCTAGTGCTGAAGCCCGGTGATCATGGCGACGATCTCGTTCTTGTCGGTCTCGCTGGTCTTGCGCACGCCGATCTGTTTGCCACGTCGCAGAACACAGATCCGATCTGAGAGCCTGAACACCTGGTCGAGGCTGTGGCTGATGATCAGCACGCCAATGTTGCGCTGCTTCAGCGACAGAACAATCGTCTCGACCTTGGCGGTCTCGGCAACGCCGAGCGCGGCGGTTGGCTCGTCGAGCAGGATCAGCTTGCTTGCCCAGTGCGTGGCGCGCGCAATCGCCACGCCCTGGCGCTGGCCGCCCGAGAGATCGCGGATGGTGGCGTGAGCCGATGGAATGCGAACGTCGAGATCCTTCACCAGCTTTTCGGTGTCGTCGATCATCCGGCGTCGGTCGAGCAGGCCGAAGCGGTTCACCGGCTCGCGGCCAAGAAACATGTTCATGTAGACGGTCTGCTGATCGGCGAGCGCCAAGTCCTGATAGACCACCTCAATGCCGTGCGCGCGCGCCATGGTGGCGCTCGACATTGCCACCGCCTGCCCCTCGATGATGATCGTCCCGGATGTCGGAGCATGCACCCCCGTCACGATCTTGACCAGCGTCGACTTGCCGGCACCGTTATCGCCGACCAACGCCACTATCTCGCCGGGATAGAGCTCGAGCGAGAAATTTTCGATTGCCGTGAGGCCACCGAAATTCTTGCGGATGTCGCGCAGCTGCAAAACAGGGGGCGTGCCGGTCGTGGTCGCGTTCATCACTTGCTCCTAGACAGGCCAGGCAGCGGTTTCGCCAAAACCGTTTTCGATCGTTTCGACTTGGGGCGCCCCCTTTGAGACACCGGAGATGCCGACCACGTAGGCGCGGGTCACGAACGCCTGGCCGCGAAAGCCGAACACCGCCGTGTCGCCGGAGCGTGGCGCATTGGCGCCGCTAGCGTCAATCATTGCGTAATAGTCGATTGCCGCAGGCGGCGGCACCTCGACGCTTCTGAGCGCGGCGGCGGCCGTGGTGGGTTCTGCGGACACGATTGCCTTCACCTCATAGTCCGGAAAGATCGGATCGATATAGAAGCCGCCACCCAGGCAGTAGGCTTTGCCGCCAGACAAATGCGAGACCTCGGTCAAATACAGAACGGCAGGGAGCTCCGGCAGATCTTCCATGACGTGCAGCGCAGTGGTGCCGGCCAAGCCATTGCCCGGTTCACATTGCGTGGCGCCGGCTTCGGCCAGCGCGCCAAGCAGGACACTCGACGTTGTGCCGGGCGCGTTCACCTCTATGTCGCTGCGACCGGACTTGGCGAGCGCTTCGGCAGCTCTGCCCAGTGTCGCCAGATTGTGTGTCGGCAGGACCGTTCGCGTGGTCTGGTCGAACAACAGCGCCGGGAAGGTGGTGATGCCAGCGAACCGTCCGCCGTCGAGACCATCCAGTTTTTCGGCGACCGCGGCGATATCAGCCGCCTCAAAACCACCTTCGTGGCCGCGGTAGAAAACGTCACCATCGGCGCGGATGCGGGCAAGCAGGTTTTGCGTGTACCCGGCGAGCCTTGCGCCGGCAGCGGCTTCTTCAGCCTTGGTGTCGTTGAAGACGGTCCAATAGTCCGGCCTGAACGTTTTGGCCGCCGCATTGGCCTCGTGCCTTGCGATCTGCTGCAGGTGGCCAAGATGACCGAGCCTCAGGCCTGCTCTGTGCGTTGCCCGCGCGCAGGCCATGTCGACGGCGACGGCCTGATCGATGCCGCCACGCTTGAGCGCATGGCAGAACGAACTGGCGCGGCCGACCTGCTTGGTCATGGCGAAAATCTTCAGGCCGAACCGGTCGGCCTCGCGCTTCAGGACCCGGGCATTGCTTTCGACGGCATCGAGGTCGAGCACATAGGAATTAGCCGGCAGCTTTCCTTCCTGGTGCAGGCGCATGGCGCTTTCTATAAAGCTCGGATTGCGGCGCCGCAGAACATCGAGGAACATGACAAAACTCCTTCAACGGGACTTTTCGCGCAGCGATACGGCGACGGCCGCAAGAATGATCAAGCCGCGCACGATCATTTGGTCGGAGACGGACAGGCCCATCAGGATGAGGCCGTTGTTCAGCATGCCCATCATCAGCGAGCCCACCAGCGCACCGACAATCGATCCCTTGCCGCCGTTAAGCAGGGTTCCGCCGACAATGACGGCCGCTATCACCGTCATAAGGTCGGTTTCGCCGAGCGTGTATTTCGCAGCCTGCAGCCGGCCCGCATAGAGCAGCCCGGCAAGGCCGGCGAGCCCGCCGCTTGTGGTCAGAACGGCAAGCCTTATCTGCGCCACGCTGATGCCGGAAACACTGGCGGCACGGCTGTTGTCGCCGGTGGCCAGCACATGGGCGCCGAAGCGCGTCTCGCGAAAGATGAGATGCGCGATCGCAACGGCAATTACCGTCCACCAGATCAAAGACGGAACACCCAGCAAAGAACCCGAGCCGAAGAAACCGGTGAAGGCGTCGTTGGTGACCGGGATCGACCGCAAATCGGTCATGGAGCGAGATACGCCGGCAAACAGCCCGAGCGTCGCCAGCGTTACCAGGAATGAAGGCAACTTGACGTAAGCCACGAGAGCGCCGTTGAGCAGGCCGATCAGAAGGCCGGCGCCGAGGCCGGCCAGCACCCCAGCCAACAAGCCGTAGGCGTTTATCGCCACCGCGGCTGCAAGGGCTGCCACGGCAACGATCGAACCTATCGAAAGATCAATCTCGCCCGCCGACATGACAAAGACAAGGCCGATCGCCATGATCGTCACTGGTGCCGTCTGCAGCACGATGTTCGACAGGTTGCGGACCGTCAGAAAACCGCTGTCCTTCAGTACGATCGCGAAGAACAGAAAGATCGCCAGAAATCCGAGATAGACGACATATTGCTGCAGGTTGAAGCGGCTGACCAAGCTCGCTGCCCGGCCGGGGCTGGTGTTGATACTCGACATTCTCACTTCCTCCGGCGGGGCGCCGTCGTCTGCCGCTACTTCAGGGCGGCCGCGATGGTCGCGGGCACGTCCTTGTTGAGGGATCGCTTCCACCCGTCCTTGACAGTGTCCTTGGTGACGGCGAGGGAATCGACCACGATGAACGGCGCGGCCTTCTTGCCGATCAACGAGGCGGCCGTGGCGCGCGCCAGCGTCACGCCGATGTCGTAGGCTTCGTCTGCGATGAGTGCCGCAACGTTGCCGCCTTTCACCATGTCCAGTGCCGCCGGTTCGTTCAGGTCGAGCGTGACGATCTTGGTGTGGCTGTTGCCGGCCGCCCGCAATGTGGACAGCACGCTAAGCGCCGGCTCAGCCCAGGTGACGTAGATACCGTCGAGGTCCGGGTGCTGTGTGATCATCGCCTGCGCGATTTCCTCGCTGCGCGCGGGGTCGGCCATTCCGGCCTCGGCCACGATCTTCATGTCGGGATAGTCCTGCTCGATCGTGTGCTTGAATGCTCCGTCACGCTGGTTGGTGACGTAGAAATCGGCATCGTGAAAGATGTAGCCGACCTTGCCCTGCTTGCCGAGCGCGTCGGCCATTGCGATCCCGGCCTTGTTGCCCATCTGGAAAAGGTCGTCCGAAACGATGGTCACATAATCCTTGCCGTGAACGTAGCCTGCCGGCGAATTGTCGACGAATCCCAATTTCACGCCGGCCTGGCGCGCAGGATCATAGACGGTGGCCGCACTTGCGGGATCGACCGGTAGGGACAGTATAATAGAGGGCCTTTTGGCGAGTACTGTCTCGACGTCGGATTTCTGACGGGCCGCATCAAAGCCGGCGTCGGTCTGAGCGACGACCGTGATGCTGAGCCGCTTCAACTCGTCCTGGGCGCCGCTGTTCACCGCGTTGGTGTATTCGCTCATCTCATGCCAGACCAGCGCGGCGGTGTATTTGCCGTCCTTGATCTGCTGCTCCTCAGCTGGTGTGAGCACGACGCTCTTTGCCGGCGTCGGCTTTTCCCCGTTCGGTCCCGTGGTGGTGCCCTCGGCTGCGAAGGCGTTGGCAGCGACGAGTGCTACCAGTGCCGACAACATTCCAATTGCTATGCGCATGTCGGTTCCCCTTGTTTTTATGATGTCGGCGGCCCTGATTGGCCGCCGGGCATTGCCCTGTCATTTGGCCGCGTCGAGCACCGATTGCGGCGCGTCGCGGTTCAACGAATCCTTCCAGCCCTGCGCAACGTTCTGCTTGGTCACGGTAAGCGCCGGGGCAACGACGAAGGCCGGGGTCTCCTGGCCGAGCAGCGCCTTGACGCCGACAGCGGCCATGGCGCGGCCGAGCTCATAGGCCTTGTCGGCCACCAGTGCGGTCACATTGCCGCCCTTGACCATATCGAGCGCCACCGGTTCGGCGAGGTCGAGCGTGACAATCTTGGTCTTGGTGTTTCCGCTTGCCCGCAAGGCCGACAGCACGCCGTCGGCCGGTTCGGCCCAGGTGACGTAGATGCCGTCAAGATCGGGATGCTGCACGAGCATCGCGCTGGCCAGCTCTTCTGCCCGCGCCGGATCGGAGATCCCCTGCTCGGCGACGATCTTGATGCCGGGATAATCCTTCTCGATCGTTGTCTTGAAAGCCTGGTCGCGCTGGTTCGTCACATAGTAACTGGCGTCGTGGAAGATGTAGCCGACCTTGCCCTTTCCATCGAGCGCCTTGGCCAGTGCATCGGCCGCCTGCTTGCCCATCTGGAACAGGTCGTCAGTGACGATGGCTGCATAGTCGGTTCCGTGCTTGTAGCCTTTCGGCAGATTGGAAAGGAATACCAGCTTGGTGCCGTCGGTGAGCGCCTGACGGAACGCCTCGGCCGAAGTGACCGGATCGAGGGGCAGTGACAGGATGACGTTTGGCTTCGCCGCGAGCGCGGTTTCGATGTCGCTGCGCTGGCGCGCGGCGTCAAAGCCCGCGTCGGTGGTGGCGACGATTTGAATGCCGGCACGGGCAAATTCATCCTTGGCACCGGACGTGACCGCATTGGTGAAGTCGGAGGAGGTGTGCCACAGCAGCGCGGCCTTGTAGCCCTTCTCCTTTACTGCGGCCAGGTCTGCATCCGACAATCTAACCTCGGCGCTGGGTGTCGCCGTCTCGCCGCTCGGTCCCACTGTCTGTGCGCCGGCTCCACCGGCCATGAGCATCAGGCTACCTGCAAGTGCTGTAGCAACAAGTCTGTCTATCAGCATGATAGTTCTCCCATTTTCGCTCTCAGTTGTCCTTCATTCCGTAACGCCGCAATACTCCACCATGAACCGGGCGAAGCCGATGACGCCGGCCAGATATTCCTCGACATCGACGTGTTCGTTGAAGGTGTGGCAGTTGCGAATATCGCCTGGCGCGCAGTACACGGCGGGGATGCCGAGCCGGTTGGTGAAAAATGATGACTCTGACCAGAATGGCGCGCCTTCGATGGCGCCGCGACCAGCCATCGATCGGGCCATGGCGGCAGCAAGAGCGCCGACCTCCGGCCTGTCAGGTGCAATCTCGGCGGCGTTACCCCCGAGCGGATGATCGCGACCGGCCGGATAGGCGAACGCCAACATGATTTCGGGATCGGCGATGGCGCCGCGCACCACTGCCTCGATTTCGGCGGCGGCCTCGTCCAGCGACTCGCCGGGTAACAGCTTGCGGATCAGCGACAACGTGCAGCGTTCGGGCACCGCGATGTAGCCGCCGCCCGCAAGGCCGGTGATCAGCAGGAAGCCACGCCCAATCAGCGGGTGCTCGGCTCTTGTTGCAACATCTTCCGAATGCTTCCACAGCGCGCTCATGACGGCGTGGCTTGCACGCAAGGCATCCTTGCCGAGTTCGGGTACGCCGAAATAGGCTGATCGTCCGGTGATGGTGATATCGGTAATGAAGAAGCCAATTTGGGCCGGATAAACCGAAAGGCGGGTAGGCTCCACATAGACGACGAAATCGGGCGCCACGACTTCGCCTCTCTCGATGCGGCCGACGAAGTCCTTGATGCCGGCGGAGACGCCGGTTCCAGGCTGGCCGCTCTCCTCGTCGCCGACGAAGGCAAAGGCAACGTCGCCGGCCAGTTGGATGTCGGCGGAGTCGAGCAGAAAGAGTGCCGACAGCGCGGAGCAGATGCCGGCCTTGAGGTCGCCGGCGCCGCGGCCCCAGATCTGCCCGTCGATCATTGGCGCGGCAAACGGATCCTGCTTGGCGGTGCCAGTCCAGTGCTCGCGCCAGCCCTCGACATGGACCGTATCGGTGTGGCCGATGAAGAGCAGCCGCTTGCCGGTGCCGGCACCTTTGCGCTCACCCCAGAGGTTGGGCCGGCCGGGCGCGAATTCCGCGCGCCGAATTCCGCTCAAGCCAAGCACGCGCATCCGGTCTTCAAGGAAGGCGACAAAGTTTTCTTCGTGACCGGTTATGCTTTCGCGGCCGATTGCCCCCTGCAGAAGCTCAACCGCTGCGTCGCAATCGAGGGCCGCGCGCAAGCGAGTGGTGATGTCCTTTGAGACAGTCATAGCGTGGCCTCGCGCAGCACGGCCGAACTGGCTGGGGGAAGCGAAATGCGTCCGTCGGGCGCGTCGACGCCGAACAGTGTGTTGTGCAACTGGCCGAGCCCGATCGCGGCAGCGCCGATGAGCGCTGCCCGCGACCCGAGTTCGCTGGCCTCAACGGCGATAGGGTAGGGGAAGCAGCGCGGCAGCAGGTCCCTAACGCGCAACAGGATTTCCGGCCGCAGCCCGATCGAGCCGCCGAGGACGACCTTTTGCGGATTGGCAATTGCCGCTATGGCCACAATGCCTTGTGCGAGGTAGCGCGCGGTTTCGTCGAGTACCGTCGCGGCATGCCTGTCTCCAGCCGATGCACTGTGGAAAATCGTCGGCACGTTGACGATGTTGCCCGTCAGCGTTGCGTAGCGTTCAACCATGGCGTTGGTTGCGACCACGCGCTCGAAAGCGCCGGCGCGCAACGATGTCGGCGCGAAAGGATCGGCGCCAATCGGCAAAAAGCCCATCTCGCCGGCTGCATTGCTGGCGCCCCGCACCAGATTGCCTCCAACCATGAGGCCGCTGCCGATACCAGTACCCAGCGCTATGAAGGCGAGATTGTCGATACCGCGGCCGCACCCCTGCCAGTTCTCGCCGAGCACCGCCAGATTGACATCGTTCTCGATCATCACATGAAACCCGAATGCCTGCTCGAAAGCGCGGACGACATTCATCGTGCCAAAGCCGGCAACATTCGGGGCAAGCAGGACGCGGCCCGTCTTCTTGTCGGGTGCACCGGGAACACCAATCACCGCCAGCCTTATCTTTGTGCGCGAGATTCGGTTCCTCTCGGCCGCCCGAAGCGCAAGATCCACGATCTGGTCGACGATGAACTGTCCGCCCCGAGGATCGGTCGGCGCCGTTTCCTCCGCGAATATCTGGCAGGCAAGATCGGTGAGGGCGACCCGGACTTTGGCGCCGCCGAGGTCGACGGCCGCGATGTAGGCCGCGTCATATACGAGTTCGTAAGTGACAGCCGTGCGTCCGACATGTCCGCTCGTGCGCCCTGTCTCCTGCACCCAGCCTTCCTGCTCGAGTGCCCTGACGATCTCGGAGATTGTCTGCTTGGACAAGCCGGTCTGCTTTGCGATCGAAGCGCGCGAGATCGGCCCACCTTGCACGATCGCCTCCATGACGGAGCGCTGGGAGAACTGACGAGAAATGCGCGGCAGGTCGTTCAACAGCAGCTCCGATTAATTCGTTCTATGACCGAACTTAATAGTCATTTTCGACGGCCGTCAACTGGCCGCTTAGGCTCTTCACCGGCGGGCCGCCGACGCATATGCGAGGCCACGGGGCCATGCAGGAGGTTGATAGTCACCGCACCAATTGCGGCAGCTTATCTTTGGTGATTTCGACCAAGGCTCTTACCGCCTCTTGTTTTGCAGCTTCGAGGTCTGGCAGATCGGTGCCTTTGACGTCGGGGAAGACTTGCCCGGTATCGGTGAAGTCGAAGAAAAAGCGAGGCATCCCTACAAACACAATAAACGCAGGAAAGGTTCATCTTGCTTCACGATTGGCTATGCAGCCGGCGCCCCGCCGCTCTAATGCACGCAGCCGCTAACGACCGTGGACTGACCTCCGATGATGTCCGCGACATTTGGTTAAAAACGTACGCGGCCAGACTCATCGCCATGATCCGCCTAGAGTTACTTCCGAAAGGAACGCTCTCATGCTGCCATTGCCCCACGCCGTCGATCCAAAGGTAGTTGCTGAGATCAATAGTTTGCTAGACGATCACACGGGGGCGGTGCCAGTGCCCGTTCACAAACTGGCGGCGGTTGTCCGGCTGCGCCTCAAAAGCCATCTTTCCATCGCGACTATCGAGGAGCTGATCGTGGACGAAGCCGAGTGTCGCCACCTGCCCATGCTGTTCGAACTGCCGGGAACGGAAGCGGCTGTAGTTTCAACTGCTCTGAGTCGCGCGACTTGAAGGTTAGGGTTTGGGCATTCGGCTCTGGCAGGAGAGCCCACCGCGCGTCCGCCCCAATGGTGACAGCCTATGACCAGCAGCAGCTCAACTAGTGGTACTGCCTATCCTGGCGACCTGATTCTGTTGAAGCAGGTCTTTGATCGTGTATGCGCCGAGCAAGGCATTCCAGTAGGAAGCGAGCAGGCGGAGCGCCTGAGCGTGAGCGCAATGGCACTCTTCTCGGACGGCGAGTTCGACGAGGCCGTTCTCTATGAACACCTTCGGTTTGTTGCCCGCTCCCTGCCGAGAAGGGACCGAGCATGACCTACCATGATTCGGATGGTCGGCGGGTTCGTGCCGCCCTACTTACCCCTCATGGCAACCCATTGGTTCGTCCCTCCGGTGTTCGTGAAGACTGAAACCGGCGACAGGCATGGCTGCGACAATGCGAGGGCAGCCGGGATCGAGAGGGGCGCGGGGAACTTCGCGCGCGCACCCACCAAATTATTCGCATCCCCTTCGGAACCCTTTCGCAACGAAAGTGTTTCAGACCGAATGTGGGAACGACGTTATGCCGGCACGACCAACAGCAGCGACAGCCTTTCAACGGCTGATCAGCTCAGAAGATAATCGTCAGCTGCTCCGCAACAGGCTTGGTCTCGAAGTCGACGAGAAACTGCCGGCGTCCCTTGCTGCATTGTTGCAGGAGCTTGAGCGGCGAGAGCAGGTCGAGGCTGATTGGAGCGCCACCACTTTGGCAGCGCGGGCTTCTATGGCCTTCGACGAACCAGAAGGAACCTTCAGTGACCCTTATGGCCATGCTGCGTAGGGGACGTGCCTTCCGGGGGATGATCAGTTCGGAAGGCTACTGCCGGAAGCTGCGCAGGCTCCTAAGGTTTGTGGGCGAACCAACTCTGACACCGACGCTTGCCGCACTGGCGCGGGAGCTTTCAGAAGAGTTTGAGCTGCGGAAGCAAGAATCGGCCGACGAAATTCCTCGCCCTACAACCCATTGGTTCTCCCCTCCGGTCCTCAAGACCGAGCGTCCCGGGATCATCCACCACGTCAACAACGCCGAGACGGCCGGCGAGGAGCTGACGAAGTGGACGAAGCGTGGCCCTTGGTGACCTCGCGGTGCGCGTTTGTATGGCCGAGATATTCGACGAGAGGGAACCTGAGGAGGCTCGTAAGGCATTCCTGGCTGCTGCCGAGGTGGAGGGGACGTTACGGTCGCGCCTCTGATTAGAGCTGGTGATTGGAAAGTTTATCAAAACTCGCGACCGGAAGCTGGTTACTGAGGAAGTCCCCTCTAATTTCCGCCCGTGGCAACCCATTGCTTCTCCCCTCCGGTGTACGTCAAGACCGACCGACGTTGGGCCACCTACGGGTGCAACAATGTCGAGGGTGCCGCCGAGGAACTTATGAAGTGGACCAAGATGGGACCTAAGTGGAGGAAGGCTGTGCAAGCGTAGAAGCCCTTCAGGACCGTGTGGAAGAGGTCCGTCAGGCTTTCGAGGCTGCTGCCAAGGAGGAGGGGTGTTACGCTCCTCTGGTTAGGTCTCCTGTGTCCCTGTGCCCCTCGACTACACCCTGAGGAGAATTTCAGGGGAGCGTTGGGATACCGGCCTAATCGTCACTCCATGTCGGGCACGTCGCCCCGAACCAATGAGTGTCGTTGGCTCGCCGTATTCGCCCAGCGCCGGGTTAGCATCACGCGACCCCGCAATGTCACGGTATGTTTCGTCGCCAGAGCTTTGGCGGTCCTTTATCGCTCGGTCTTAGGTCTGCTGCTCGGCTGGCCCATAGGCTGCGTGGAAGTCGCCGTTCTCATCGCGGGTCGAAGGTGGTGACAACAATTAGCTTGGGGCCTTCTGCTGAAGAAGGAAGCTGGCTTTCGGATTGGTGAAGCCTAGCAGAGGGCATGAAAGTTTCTCCGCAGGCGAAAGAAGCGCCGAATCGACTCAGAGCAAATGCGGGATCATTGTCCTCACGCATCAACTAGGTGGGGAGAAAAATGGCAAAAAACGAAACCACGACCACGGGCGTCGCAAGCGCGGCGTCCAAGATTCTTAGCAATCCCAAATCAACGAAAGCAGAAAAAAGCGTTGCTGCCTCAGCTTTAACTCAGGCGAAAGATAGGGGGCCGGGTCGCTCTAGCCGTGGGAAAAAGGCTAGCAATTGCATACAAGGTAGGCTGGCAAGCGGGGCAATTGCCCCCGCCCAAAAATGCAACAGTTAGCCACTTTGCGTTGCCGGCCAGTATCTCTGAATTTTCAGCGATCACCCCTGAATAATCTCAGCCTCTATACCTATGGAATTGGTTAAGCGGCTAAACGCCGGCCTGAGCTGATGCGTTATGATTGGCCCATTGGAGAAACTGGGCGCCGCACCCAGCAGCCATGGCCTGCATGAAGGTGCTCGGCGGCGATAAGGCCCCGGAGATTGCCCGCGTGGCATTTCTCAGCGCCACCAAGGAAGCGAAAATCTTGAACGCCTGACATCTCCCGAACACACGTTGTCATCCTGGGCTGTGTCCGCGTGTCGGCGCGCCGATGCCTAGCGTCGTCTCGGCGCTCTCGGTCGCTGCAGTCCAAGCGGTGAAGGCCGGCGATGTGCTGGTGTCGATCGAAGCGATGAGATGGAACGGCGCTGCATGCCGAGCGCGACAGGACCATCGCCGAAGTCCAGATCAAGGCCGGGGGACCAGATAATGCCAACGATCTGCTGATCGCATTCGGGTGAATGAGGGTGCTACACCTGAAGGGAAATTGGCCGCACACACCCATGTCGCAGGGGATGACCAGCAAAGTCGGCCTTGGAGTAATCTAACGTCAAATAATCGTTGTTTGCAATTGCGCAGGCCGAATTTTCCAAATAGGAACGCCGGAGATCAACACGGGAACGATTTTGATGGATGAAGCAATTGGGCAGCGAAGGGCTGATTTGCTAGGGATGACAGCAGACATCGTCGCAGCCTATGTCCAGAGCAACGCAACGCCCGTGGCGGATCTGCCGAATTTGATCGCTAGTGTCAATTCTGCGTTGTCTGGCCTGGCTGAGCCGGTCGCTGCACCATCGCCAATACTTACGCCCGCGGTAAATCCTAAGAAGTCGATCTTTCCCGAATACATTATAAGCCTTGAGAACGGGCGCAAGTTCAAGTCGATGAAGCGCCACCTGGGCTTGCTTGGCATGACACCTGATGAGTACAGAGCCAAGTGGGGTTTGGCGTGGGACTATCCTATGGTAGCGCCCAGCTATGCGGCTCAGCGGTCTGCACTTGCCAAAGCTGCCGGTCTCGGCCGCAAGGCGGTTGACAAAACGCCGCCGAAAAAAGCACCAGCAAAGCGCAAGGGCAAAGCCTGACAGTGCACGACGTTCGGGCCATGCCGTCGGGTCTAGATGGTCTAGGTGGCCTGGCTGGGAATGAGCTGCCTGGCTTCGCGGTTCAGTAAGCGCCGCTCACGCCACAACACAAGCTTCAGCACGGCTTGCGTCTTCACGTCCTCGTATCCTGACGGGCAGGAGAGGTCGATCAATGTGCGATCGACAAGGCAAGCCGATACATCGTCGCCCTCGACACACAATCGAATCATATCGAAAAAATCCCACTACATCGATACGTCGCCCTCTGCCGATGCCACAAGCAACAAAGCCGCTGAATCCAGCAGCGCTCCGTGCTTCAGGGTGCTGGATAAGCCTAAATTTCTTCCGCGAGCAATATCCTAGCCTCCTTGGCAGCAGCGATGAACGCCTGGCGCGCTATTCTTGGTGGTTTTTCTCCACGGATTACGGCAAGGCATGCTTCGATTGCGGCGAGCCGCGACTTGCCCGCCGGCCTCGGCCAATCCCTCAGCAGAACTTCGGCCGCGTCGGATACGGACGCAACAACTCTGTCGCGATCGATCCGGCCGGGTTGAACGACGACGGGCTTTCTGAAACGTCTCGTACGCACGACAGCCTCCAAGAACAAGCTATGTTAGCTTCTGCAGATCCTTTGCGCCACATCAAACGTCGGCAAGTGGCAGAAGGCATGCGCTTGGCCAGAAGCTGCCGCCGCGATGGACGCTGCCCAGTGCTTCAGCATGTCGGGCTTGGCCCCGACTTTCGAGGAGCGAATCGCCAAGAGCGGCGTTACCCAATAAATGACCCACGAATACCCAGTGAAGGGGAGTTCGCCGAACACCGCGAAATGGAATCTCGGGCTGAATTTACTCCATATCCGGCACGTCGCCGCTGGTGAATAGCACGGTCGGCGGACCGTAGTCGCCAACGGCCGGGTCGGCGTCGCGGCTCCATGCTATTACGCCAACGTGCTTCCCTGCGAGCGCCTGACCGGTGCGAATGGCGCGTTCCTCGCTTTGCTGATCGGCCGGACCAAAGGCGGGAAACAGTTCGCCGTCCTCGCCTCGATCGAACGCCACGACGACGATTAGCTTGGGCTTCTTTTGACCGGGCAGAATATGATCAGACATGGGGGGAACCTATCACGAGGATTGAGTCGCGTTCGAGACTCGGGCGGTGTGCGTGCAGGGCACCGTTTTAAGGAGTCTGTGCGCGTGGCACTCGTCAGGTCGCGGAACACTATCTACACTGTGGAGCGGGTTGCCGGGTGAAATTTTGCTGCTCAATTTCGGCGACGAGACCTGACTGCCTTCAGCAGTCCGCTCTCGTCAGTGTGAGCATTTCGAAAAGTCGCCACTACCGTTTCCGCCAGGATTTCGCCCTGTTGGCTTAAAGGGTCGAGGTGTTCGTCTGCGCAAATTCGATCGAAAACGCGCTGGCAAATAGCTAAATCATGGGGACTAAGGCAGGTGCGATTGGTACGCAGGCGCTGCGGCATGTGCGACCCCTCAGGCCCGCTGCCCGTACAGAGCAGCGGGCCGCTACAGCTAGGCCGGAGGAGGAGAGTTCAGTCTCGCAAAAACGTTTGATGTAGAGTGCTTGTTCCCGGCTAACGAAGTTGGTAATTTTCGTACAGTGCGCCAGCTGGGCAAGGCAGCTTCCTCGATTGGCAGCACGCCGGCCGGGCAGGTGTCCTCGATGCCATGCGCACCAGAGCAGGGCGGCCAGGCCTTGCGGATTATCATCGGCATCCATGCTTTGATCTGCGTTCGCTAATCCGCCCCATCTCTACGCGACATCTTTTTGCGGCGAACAGGCGTCCAGTCGGTGATCGTATCGGCATCCACGGTGATTAGGCCGCCAGCTTTCACCGTCACCTTTCGATTTTCCTCGTCGACCCGCGTGACCTCGCCGGTCAGCTGTAGCTCGTCACCTGGTTTGGATCTTTTAGGAGCAGGGACTGAATGCGGAAAACCATAGGACGGGATGCTGACACTAGCTCTTCCGTCGTCCAGCAGCTTCAGCACCGTCACGGTGATCGCCACCTCATCGCCGATATTGATGTCCGCAATTTCCCAAGCCATGCCCATGATTCTGGAGCGGCTTTGACGACAGTCAAGGGATTGCTAATATGTGGAAAATGCCAACGCCGCCAGCGTGCACCTTGTTTCGGAACCGATTCGAACCAGCGATATTGATTCAAATCATACTGTGTGGAGTGCCGGCGCATGCTCACCGAGCCTGGCGTTGGCCGGCTGTCATTTATTGAGTTCCAAATGCCCACCCTGGTCGAGAAGCCGCCCAAGGGCCAAGGGTGGTTTCACGACATCAAATATGATGGGTATCGCACGCAGTTGATCATCCAACGGGGTAAGGTGCAGACCTGCACACGAAACGGCTTCGACTGGACTGACAGATACAGCCCAATCGTCCGGACTGCGGCTGAATTGAACGCAAAGCGGGCAATCATCGACGGCGAAGCAACAGTGTTTGGCACCACGGGGCGTCCGGAGTTCTTCGCGCGACCCAATTATCCGATCACCCGGACGAATTTTTGAACCAAACATTCCTGACTGTTGCGGCCTAGCACCGTGCCAATTTGTACGACTCGTACATGGCCTTGATGTCGCTCAGGCAGGGAGTAGAGTCCACTTCGGCGTGTGCCTGGGGAGGGCTGGATGAGCGTCGCGCAAAGGGTAGGTCCACTTCTAGAGCAAGCAATCAACGTACTCCTCAACAGGGCGGACCTTGGCGACACGGTCTCGATCAAAGTGGCGCTGCGCGAAGCTCGGGAGGCTGCGCCTTATTTGGTGGCCTCCGACGAAGAATTAACCGAGGCGATAGTCGAGGCAGCAACGGCCATGGGCCTCTACGTGGCTTTCGACGGTCGCGAGTAGCTGTCAGCCAACTTCAGTCATGTGGCATGGCGACAGAGGCGCGCCGCCCTGCGCCAATTCCAATAGTCAGAGGTAATCCGCAATTACCTTCGCAACCTGCTGAATCTGCCTGTACAACGGGAACTGCCGGCTGAGCAAAGGTATTTGCTGGAGGAACTTGATAAGGTCGACAAAGAGTGACCGCATGGCCCGCCACTGGTTCAACCCTCCGGTCCCGGTCAAGACCGAGCGTCCCGGGATCATCCGCAACGTCAACAACGCCGAGGCAGCCGGGGAGGAGCTGATGAAGTGGACCAAACGTGGCCCTTGCTGGGACCTCGCGGTGCGTGTTTGCATGGCCGTGATTTTCGATGAGATGGAACCTGAGGAGGCTCGCAAGGCATTCCTGGCTGCTGCAAAAGAGGAGGGGACATTACTCCCCCCAACTAGCTAACTTGGATGCGGTAAAGGTTCTCTGACCAGCACCGCCTTGGCGAAAGGAGCCCGCCGCCGCTGAGGGAGAGGCGACGGACCCCCCTACAGCGGCTGCACATCACGAAGAATCCCGCTGCCGCCCCTAAACCCGCGAGGGGCCTACATCGTTCCCTTACAACCTGGGTTGATCGGCAGGCTGGTTCCGCTTTAAGTTTCCTCTATGTCTCGCCATTCGTTCTCCCCTCCTGTGTACGCCAGGTCCGACCAACCAAGTGTCCGCGTCGGGATCAGCCACGTCGAAGGTGCGGCCGAGGAACTCATGAAGTGGACTAACCGGGGTCCTCGGTGGGGCCTTGCGGTACGAATCTGCACGGCCGCACTGGCCGATAAGGTGTCACCTCAAATGGCTGCTAAGGCGTTCCTGGCTGCTGCAAAAGAAGAGGGGACGTCACTCCCCCCAATGGCAACCAGGAGGCCCGTCGCCCATGAGAAAACGACGCACGCCCAACAGCGGCTGCACATCCAAGAGAAGAACCGACCGCTGCGAGTTCTAAACCCGCGAGGGCCTACATCGTTCCCTATAACCTGCGTTGGTCGGCAGGCCTGTGCCGCCGAGGAACTCATGAAGTGGACCAAGAGGGGGCCTAAGTGGACGCTGGCGGTACAGTCCTGCATCGACGCCTTTCAGGACCGAGTGTCACCCGACGACGTCGGTAAGGCCTTTGAGGAGGCCGCCAAGGAGGAGGGCGTGCTCGTTCTGGAGTAGGAAGCCGCGCGACACTGTTATCCCCCTCGGCTTCTGCTGATAGTGGTCGAGCATCATCGTGTGTGTCTCGCGGCCGATGCCAGACTGCTTGTAGCCGCCGAAGGCCGCATGCGGGGGATAGGCGTGGTAGCAGTTGGCCCAGACGCGGCCGGCTTGGATCGCACGGCCGAAGCGATAGGCACGGTTGCCATCGCGGGGTCCAGACCCCGGCCCCGAGGCAATAAAGCGTGTCGTTGGCAATGCTGAGCGCTTCGTCATCGTCCTTGAAGGTCGTGACAGAAACCACCGGCCCGAAGATCTCCTCCTGGAAGATGCGCATTTTGTTGTGTCCTTGAACACGGTCGGCTTGACGTAATAGCCGCCCGCCAGATCACCAGGCAGGACATTGCGGGCGCCACCGGTCAGCACCTCCGCGCCTTCCTGGCGGCCGATGTCGATATAGGACAGGATCTTCTTCAACTGCTCGGACGAGGCCTGGGCGCCAATCATCGTTGCCGGATCGAGCGGCTCGCCCTGCACAATCGCCTCGACGCGCTTGAGGGCGCGTTCCATGAACGTATCGTACATCGATTCATGGATGAGCGCGCGGCTCGGGCAGGTACAGACCTCGCCCTGGTTAGCGCAAACATGACGAAGCCTTCGATCGCCTTATCGAAGAAATCGTCGTCCTCGGCGACAACATCCTTGAAGAAGATGTTTGGCGATTTGCCGCCCAATTCCAGTGTTACGGGATAAGGTTCTGGCTGGCATATTGCATGATCAGCCGGCCCGTCGTGGTCTCACCGGTAAGGGCGATCTTGGCAATGCGCGGCGACGACGCGAGTGGCTTGTCCGCCTCGAGACCAAAGCCGTTGACGATGTTGAGCACGCCCGGCGGCAGCAGATCGCCAACAAGGTCGGCCCACAGCAGGATGGCAGCCGGAGTCTGCTCGGCAGGCTTCAGCACGACGCAGTTGCCGGCCGCAAGCGCGGGAGCAAGCTTGCAGCATGCCATCAGCAGCGGAAAAGTCCAGGGGATGATCTGGCCAACCACCCCCAGCGGCTCATGGTAATGATAGGCGACGGTGTCGTCGTCGATCTGCGAAAGGCTCCCTTCCTGGCCGCGCAAGGCGCCGGCGAAATAGCGGAAATGGTCGATGGCCAAGGGCAGGTCGGCGGCGGTTATTTCACGGATCGGCTTGCCGTTGTCCCATGTTTCAGCGCATGCGAGAAGATCGAGGTTCTCCTCCATGCGGTCGGCGATGCGGTTGAGGATGAGTGACCGCTCAGCAACGCTGGTGCGCCCCCAGGCGTCCTTGGCGGCATGTGCCGCGTCCAGGGCCACCTCGATGTCCTGGGCATCCGAGCGGCCACCTCGCAAAGTAGCTGACCGTTCACCGGCGAGAAGTTCTCGAAGTAGCGGCCGGAGCCCCGCGCGCTGGCACGCCAGGTTGCCCCGTTTGCCGGAAGGAAGAATTACTTGCGGCCGAGGAAATGAAACGTGCGGTGCCCCCCGCCGCAGCGACAGCCTTCGCTATTCCTTCTTGTCGACCAGCGCCCGTAGTGCCGAGACGTCATGCAGCAATAACCTGCTGCCGCGCTTTTCGATCAGGCCTCTCTTGGCGAGGTCGCTCATTTGGCGCGAGACCGCTTCCCTGTGCGTGCTCATCGTTGCCGCCAGCTCGGAATGCGTCGGTGCCGGGCTTATGGACACCTCGCCGTCCACGAGTGCGGCTTTCTCCGCCCGATGCAGGAGCTCGACGATCAGCCGTTTTCGCACGACCAGAGTGCTGTATTCGAATACCCGCTCGGTCATGCGCCGGAGCTGGGCAGACAGATGCTCAAGCAGCATCCAGGCAAAAGTCGGGTGGGTCATCACGATATCCCGGAATGCTGTGCCGGACAGCCGTGCAGCGCGGGTTGCCTCCAGCGCGACTACGCTGGCAGAGCGTGCAATCCCGTCAATGCCTCCGAGCTCCCCGAAAATGTCACCCGGTTCGACATCGCGATACGCTATCTCCCTGCCGTCCGCTGAAACCAGTGTCACGCGAGCCCGTCCTTCCAGCAGGAAGAAGACATCGCGACCAGTGTCGCCGTGGGAAATGATTAGCTCGTTGTGTCGATAGCTGCGCTCGTGCCACCGTTTGGTCAGCGCGGCGAGGTCGGCATCGCAAAGTCTTGAGATGAAGGCCAGAGAGCCTGTCACAACGGTCTCTTGTTCAATCAAGTGTACTTCACCTTACCCCCTATCCAAGGAAATTTGATGGCCGCAGGCCCCGCTTTCCGGGATGCAAACTGGGAGCGGATTTCGCCAATGTTTTCCCCAGTGTGGGAATTCCCACAGCCGAGCCTGGTTCGACTGTCATATCCTTTTTGCAACGTCAGGCCCGCCGGCTCGTGTGAAAGCCGGCGAAGGGAAAGGGAACAGTCATGAAATTCTTGGCTCCCGTCACAAAACTTGCTGCGGGGTTTCGCAAATTCGTCGCGCCGCGCTACCGCCCGGAGCTTTATTACATGCGTGGCCCGGGGCCAGCCACCGCCCGCCGTATGGGTACGCCGCGGCAAAACCAATCCATCGACCACTACGCCTAATTTGCCTCGCGGACGGCTGACGCTCTCGCCCGGAGTGCCGTTCGCGCCGTTCCGTACCGGTCAATTCAGATCAATGAAGGGACGATCTGATCATGGTTATAATTCATGCTGCCGCCATTGGTCCATTTCGCAGGTGGTTACGCCTCCGCGCCGAGCGAAAAGCTCTCTTGTCGGCAACGGACCAGTTGAGCCGTTTACCCGATGACGTCCTTGGCGACATCGGCATCTCACGTGACGAAATCATGTGCGATTTGCGAAGCCGCGCCATCCGTCATGCGGAGGCAGGCGCGGCCGGCACGACGATCGAGCGCACCAGGATCGCTTCGGCCTCGATCCCGAAACGGTTGGCCGCCGGCAGTGGCTACGCCTCGGCCGAGATCCCCTTTGGCTGGTCCACGAGCGCGCGATCGAGCCTTACATCGGCTTCGACAAGCAGCGGCGCGCGGACGGGACCTTCGAACGGCACTACACCTGCGACCCCAAGGACTGAATGTTGACCGACGGGAGCTGGGGAGGATCCCAAAATGATCATGCCAGTTGTTAAGTCCCTCGCGCCTGTGACGCTCGGCACCGTGCTGAGGACCTCGCGTTCGCTCACGCTGACATGCCAATCAAACAGCTGAAAGACGTCTATTTGGATTGCGAGCGGGGGAGGCCGCCGGTGCGCTGGGGACGGAAGACGTGATGTACTGTTCGATGCGCGAGTTCCGACTAGGCGCGCGATTGCAGTTTGCGCATAATCTACGATGCATGGCCTTCTGCACCGTGCGACGCGGCCGTTTGCTGACGGGACTTCTTGATCGGCGCAAATAGGCCCGACTCTAACCTCCGCAACCAGTTCCAGCATAAATCACTAATAGTCACGATCTGATCAAAGCCCCGCCGGGAAAAACGGCAAGGCATTTCCCACGGCAGGTTTGGCGAAGCGCGGAAGGCACTCTGCCGCCCAGAGTAAGCGGCCTGCACGGTGAAGACGAGAGGGACGCTTTTCCAAGCGCGGAGCTCGAATCCCTCCCTCTCCGCCATACGACATTGTTTACGTTGAGAAAAATACAAGAATAGGTTGCGCGTCCGCCATAAAGCCCGCCAACCGAAAAAGGCGTATTCGCGGCACGTCAGCTTCACAAATATGCGGGGTTGATGCTTCGACCTGGGAGATGGCAGAGATCAACTTCGGCTTCGCTAAGCGAACTCGTGGGGTTCATGCGACAGCGGAATCAGGATATGCGACGAGCACCCCGTGCCGGGTCAACCTCGCCGTCTGGAAGTACCGATCGGTGCGGAACCAAGCGGATTCACGCTTGTCGGCAGCGGACGGCGGCGGTGGCGGTCAGCATCCGAGCAGGCTCCCAACTAGCGAGACAAACGTCCAGAGCGGAGGGACTTCGCCAGCCTGAACGACCGCTCTCCTCGGCTTAGTCAAGCATACCTACGGAATGATGCGACTGGCCGGTGACAAATGAATCTCTGCTGGACCGCCGATGATATGGGGAGGCGCTCGCAAATCGCGCCCTACGCGCGGGTTGATCGGTTGATCAACATCAAAGCTTGAATATGAGAAATGCGCTAACTGTGACGGCGGTGGTCACCGTGGCTCGTGTGTCAGCAGATGTGGTAAGGTTGAGTGTCGGCGAGTGGCAGAGGTCCAGCAACAATGACTTTGAGACGAACCAGAGCTCACGGCGCGTCCGGCTTGGTTCTAGCGGTTTGCACTGTGTTTGCTTGGCAGAACGCCACTGCTGCTCACAATTGCGACGCAGCCCCGACGCCTGGCGTCAATTGGCAAGAGTGTGACAAGAAGCTTCTCATCCTAGAAGGACAGGACCTGAGCGGGGCGAACCTGTTCGGTGTTGATTTCACTTCGACCGACCTCAGGAACAGCAATCTCGTTGCGGCAAATCTTGAGAAGGCAACGCTTGTGCGTGCTTCCCTGGCCGACTCGACCGCCAAAGGCGCCCGGTTCGACAGAATCGAGGCCTACAGGACCGACTTCAGCCGTATGGACGCGCAGGGCGCTGTGTTTGCGAGCGCGAAAATACAGCGCTCGAATTTCCAGGGCGCCAATCTGACCAATGTTGATTTCACAAAGGCAGAATTGGGGCGTGCGCAGTTCCATGACGCCGATATCAGCGGTAGCCGCTTCTCGTTTGCCAATCTCGCACGGGCGGACTTCCGAGGAGCGACGTTCACCGCGCCGATAGACTTTGACCGCGCCTTTTTCTTTCTGACCCGTATCGAGGGCGTCGATCTTTCCAATTCGGCGGGTCTGTCCCAGTGGCAGCTCAACATGGCTTGCGGAGACGCCCGGACCGAGTTGCCTTCTGGCTTGACGAGGCCTGAAGATTGGCCCTGTCAATTCCAGCAGGAATAGTTGTCGGCTAGCGAACTGTGCAATGCTGCACCCGACAGGATTTGAACCTGTAACTTCTGCCTTCGGAGGGCGCAGATCCTCCGCCAAAGTGGCACGTTTCTAGGTATTGCTATTGGCGAAATCGCGGCCGAAGGGTGTTTGTGCCGCTTCCGTTCACCGCTACCGGTTCAATCGAACGGGTAGCTCCTGTCCGAATAAGTGGCAGCAACTCTTGTATTGTCGAGAATGACTGCCATCGTCGTGATTATCATTCAGAAGCCTGGCACCAACGCGCGATCATACGATCATACTCGTCTCGCAGCACTTGAAATAGGCCGCGGCATCTTGGGGGCTTAAGCTTTCGTCGGTCAAACGCCTGTCGAATGCATCTAGAGCGTTCATTCAGCAGCTTGGTGAAACCGTTCGACCGGCGTGTACTCGTTTGTCGAAGGTTCAGGAATACAGTCGCAACGGCCTCACTATGTGATCTGGAAGGTCAACTGCTGATCCTCCCGCTCAACTCCTAATGAACCAGCGGATGCCGGGCGAATGGCGCTCCAGGCCGCTACTTGGGCGACGAATGGAAGGCATTCACTCACGACCGCTGCGGGTTCTTCGACGACCCGCTGTCTTATGACTTACCTTGCGTAGACACAGTTTGTGAAAACGCGCGATAAGGTCGGCCTGCGCTAGATTCAAAGATGGCCGGGGCACCAGAAGATGGCACACCGAATGTGCAACGCAATGCTGGCTTCGCGGCACTGCCATAGCCGCGTGCCAATCGGCTCCTGAAACGTCGCAACCGGCCACTCTCGAACCTGCGTTAGAACCTGGTGCCATTCCTCCCAACGCGGCCGAGCTTGACGATCTTGCCATCAAGCAACGACACGACCTCGGCGGCTACGCGGTGTATGTCCATGCTGATAATACGCACGGTTCCTTCCATCGTTGGTCACGAACAGGGAGCGAGCGGGCAACACGACAAATACGGAGCCGCGCTCGCGGCGCATCCGGGCGAGTCGTAGGGGCGGCCAGATAATGTGCTCGAACTCGCAGTTCATCTGCATACGACGGCCTGCCCGCACTTGCGTGCTCCCGGTGCCCCGTGGCCCGGATGGGCCAAGCTTAACGAACCTAACGTACCGAACAAACGATGGCACCAAGAACATCATGCCGGATAATGGCTTCATCGAGAGCTTCAACGGCCGACTACGCGATGAACTGCTCAACGAGACGCTGTTTACTTCGCTGGCTCAGGCACGCGTCGCCATCGCCCTGTGGCGCGCCGACTACAACACCGCCCGGCCGCATTCCCAAATCGCCTGGCAGACACCGGCCGAGTTCGCCACCACCTTCAATCTGCGACGGTCGCTCGCGCTGCGCGATGCCAAAGGCTCCGCGCCAGCGCCCGTCGCTTCACCCGCCCAGCAGGGCACAACCCACGCCGGAAACGAACTCAAAACTGGATAGAAACTGGGGGCAACGTCACCCAGTACGTCCAGACGTATCACGAGGAACGAAGGCGCCTGGCAGCCGAAACCGATGCGAAGCGCACTCGTTTGGAACGACGGCTTGGAGAGCTATCTCGGGAGATCGATCGGCTGGTCAATGCCATCGCCAAGGGTCATGGCGACCCAGCCGTGTTGGGGCCGCAATCAACAGCGCTCAATGAAGAACGTAAGTGCATTGTAGCCGAGCTGGACAACGTGCCCGCGCCGACTGATGTCATCGCACTGCATCCTGCGGTGCTGGCGCGCTATGAGGAACAACTAAACCAGCTTCAAACAGGGCTTGCCGAAGGCGTTGTGGCCGGCGATTCCGAAACTGTAGAGGCGATGCGGGACTTGATCGAAACTGTTACTGTGTTTCGAGATCCATCAAGGATCGGCGGCATTGAAGTCGAAATCGCCGGGCGTCTCACCGCGCTCCTGGGCGAGGATGCCTTTCCCAACGGCGTCAAAGGAGTGTGGGGAAAGGTGGTAGCGGGAGAGCGCTACATCGCGAGACCCACTATCGAAGAGGCGTTCTTCCGCTATCGGAGGCAGGTAGCCTAGTCGAAAATTTTCCAATTTGGGGACAGATTTAGCCCTGTAAGTTTTAACCGGTATGCGCCTCATGCACAAACCCGCCTCGCGGGAGGGGCGCCTCGGCCTGAGATGGCGCGACTGCCATTTTGACTTGAGCCGGTAGAGGCGTCGATCTGACCATGGAGTTCCCTTCACGAGACGAACTCGCCATGGCTACCCTGTCGACCGATGCACCAATCTCTCCGCTTCGCCAGCGCATGCAGCACGACATGCTCTTGCGTGGCCTGGGCTCCCATACCCAGCAGGACTACGTTCGTCACGTCCGGCGCTTCGCTGTGTTCCTTGGCCGCTCGCCCGACACTGCGACGGCTGAGGACATCCGTCGATTCCAGCTGCATCAGCATGAGAGCGGCGTCGGCTCTGCGACGATCAATGGCGCGGTCTCGGCACTGCCGTTCCTGTCCCTCGTGACGCTGAAGCGTCGGCATCTGGCGCGTGCGCTGGTGATCATGAGGTGTCAGCGCAAGCTGCCCGACGTGCTGAGCGTGGAGGAAGCGGCGCGGCTGCTCGAAGCCGCACCCAGCATCAAGGCATCAAGTACAAGGCGGCACTTGGCGTCGCCTATGGCGCGGGCCTGCGCGTGTCCGAAGTCGCGCAACTCAAGATCGACGACATCGACTCGACACGCATGCTTATCTGCGTCGAACAGGGCAAGGGACGCAGTGCCGCGCGACAATCAAGTTGAGAGCGCGTGTTGCCTTGATTGTCGCGCGGCAAAGACGAGAGCCGCGTCCGTAAAGACCATTCGGCGCGCAACCTCGCCATGATCCGCCGCGCGGTGCTCAACATGCTCCGTCGCGAGCCTTCAAACTCGCTCAAGCGTAAGCGCCTCAAAGCCCTCATGAACCCGACCTACCGCCAAGCCGTCCTTGCAGGTTAACGATTCATGATTTGGCCCTGCGTTGGCTTTCGTGTGCAGTGTGTGTGCATTGAGAGATGTGATGTGGCCGAAATGGCTTTCGGTCGCGGCGGCGCAATCGTAAAATAGGTTATGTCTGAGTAAGCGCCGTCTGACGAAATACTCAGTCTTTCCGACCGGGCATTGGATGGACTGAAGCAGAAAAAAGATAATGAAATCGATAAGATAGAGCGGCATCTTGCTCTTGCTCCTACGATGGACTGAACGAACGTGGCGATAAACATCTCTCGGATACATTCGTGATAGCGGCGCAGCAGCCGCCAAGGCTCAGATAACAGGACTTCTGTTTAGAAAACCAAACACCAGATTTGATATCCGGCAGTCGACGTGCTATGGCTCCAGAGCAGAAGGAACTTGCGCCATGGCACGCTCGACCGCTCAAAGCGCTTTGCGTTATCCACTCACCATTATGCTCGGCACCGACGCAAGCGTGAGATTGCTCCGGGAATTATCCCGGCACGGCGGCTTGCTTTCTTCACCATTGCTTGCGGCTCGTAGCGGGCTTGCGAGGGCAAGCGTGTGGTCTGCTCTCGCAACCTTGGAGGGGATTGGCATCGTATCTTCAGAGGGAACGGGCAGGGCTCGTCTTTATCGGTTGAATGATCGCCATCCACTGGCGACATCACTGGAAGCCCTCTTTGAGCAGGAGGCGCTTAGGTATTCCAACATTCGCGCTGTAGTCACTGAGGCGGTCTCCGCAGTTCGGCCGAACGTACTCGCGGCCTGGATTTACGGCAGCGTGGCGAGGGGCGAGGACCGTCCAGACAGCGATCTCGACATCGCAGTGGTTACGCCATCCGAAAAGCTTGAAAGCGCGCTCCAAAAGATCCGTGAGGCACTGGTGACCCACGGTGAAGAGCTTGGCTTCAATCCCTCGGTGGTGGGACTCACTCCGCAGGATGTGGCGAGGCTGTCGAGCACGGGAGACCCTTGGTGGGGCGGGGTCGAAGCTAATGCCCTGCTCGTCTTGGGTCCACGCCCGGACGAACTCGCAACAAAAACTCGCCAGAAGGCATTGGCATGACCAGAAGAGGTGCGACGAAAGCAGTTGAGACAGCCTTTGGCGAGGGGCGATTGCGCATCGCCCGCTCATATTTGAAGGCTGCCCGTTTGGAGGTGGCAATGTCTGAAACGGGTGACATCGGCAATCCGGCTATGTCGCAGATCGTGAATGCGGCAATAGCATACGCCGATGCGCTCACTGCCCGATTTGCAGGAACGATCAACCGCGCGGATCATGCGGCCGTGGTGAAAACCATGCGTGATGCGCTTGGAAATCGCCTTCCTGCTGCGCAGGCCAGCCGGTTGCGGAGCATCCTCGATGAGAAGGACGAAGCTCAATACGGAATCAGGGCAAAATCACTAGCCGAAGCCGAGAGCTTGCTCGACAAGCTGGAAAAGTTCGCGGAGTGGGCGGAAAAAGAACTGGAAGTCTGATCAGCAATGGAGGCGGCATGTCGCTTATGGCGACCTGAAGTTACTTCAGCAGTTTGATCAGCACTGTGAAAGCCGCGTCGATGTCAGCGCGAACCGCGGCCCGGACAGCTTCCGCATTGCGGTCTCGCAGCGCTGCGAACATCTGCTGATGGTGCTGGTTGGCGGTCGAATAGTTTCCAGAATCGTGCAGCATGTTGAAATAGGGACTGATCTGCAGCCACAGGTTCTCGATGATGTTGAGCATGTTTTCCGAACCCGCGGCTCGATAGATGGAAAAGTGAAAAGCGTAGTTGGCCCTGAGATAGGATTTTACGTCGCCGGCGGCATTGGCCTGTTCGAGTGCGTCCAGATGCTGGCGCAGCAGCGCCACGCTGGGATCGTCCATTCGCTCGGCCGCCCATGCGGCGGCGATCGCCTCGATCTCAAACCTGACGTTCCTGAGATCGATGAGCCGCGCGCGGCTTAATGCCGGGATACCGATCGAACGGCCCGAAACCACCATCAATGCGTTGGCGGCGCTCAGACGCCGCAGTGCCTCGCGAACCGGCATCGGGCTGACGCCGAAAGCGTCGGCAAGGCTCTGCACCGTCACCATTTCACCTGGAACGATACTGCCGTCGAGGATCAACTCGGTGACGTGCCGGTAAACCCTGTCCTGCAGGGTTTCCCTGGACAGCGGCGTAATCTCGACGCCCGGCTTCCTGAATGCCGCCCCAGCCATCTGTGCCTACCTTTCCCCATACGGCGACGCTCTTGTCCTACCCGGCGCCTGTGCCCGGAATGCAAGGTTCGGATTGCCGCGTCAAGCGCCGGCGTATCCGGCTTTTACCCACTAGCATTTCATCATTGATCTTTGATCAAATCATGATACGGTCAGCTGCATCGAATGACAAGGAGCACGTTTCGTGCCCTTGGGAGGCATTTGGTCGTCTGAACTGGGAGGAGTTTCGAATGGGTATCGGATCGAAAGCCCGGCGGCTCGCGCTGCTTGCCGGCATGGCTGTTTGCGCCTTTGGGATGTCGGCGGCCGAGGCGGCCGGAAAGCACAAAATATTTCTCAGCATGAGCTTCATCGGCAATGATTGGCAGGCCGAGGCCGCCAACATGGTCAAGGCGATGGCGTCGCACAAGAGCATGGCCGACAAGGTCGACCTCCAGGTTCAGGTGGCCGGGCCGAACGCACAGCGCCAGATCCAGCAGATCAACGCGATGGTGCAGGCAGGTGCCGAAGCCATCGTGATCTTCCCGATCTCGCCGACAGCGCTCAACCAGGTGGTGAAGAACGCCTGCGACAAGGGGGTAAAGGTATTTGCCTATGATGCCGAGATCACAGAGCCCTGCGCCTACAACGTCCATATCGATCAGGAAGAGGCTGGCCGCGTGACGGCGGAGTGGCTGGTCAAGAAGCTCAATGGCAAGGGCAACATCATCGCAGTGACCGGCGTTCCTGGCACCTCGGTCGACGATCTGCGCACCAAGGCCGCAAAGGAGGTGTTTGCCAAGCATCCCGACATCAAGATCGTGGGCGAGGCTGTCGGTATGTGGAGCCAGGCGGTGGCCCGTACCGAACTTTCCAAGATATTGGCGACGCGCAGCTGGGACGACATAAATGGGCTGTGGATGCAGGTCGGCTGCTTCACCGCCAATTCCATGCAGCTCGAGGCCGGCAAGAAGAGCAGCGAACTGCTGCCTTGCGCCGGCGAGGGCTCCAATGGCGGGCGCATCCAGATGCTGCCGGAGGGCACGGAGGTCGAGGGCGCAGCCTCTCCCTATGCGCCGCTCGGCGCGCCCCGGATCTCCTATGCATCGCCGCCCTATTCCGGCGCGCTTGCCCTCAAGCTTGCAGTCGAGGCGCTTGACGGCAAGGAGGTTGCCAAGAAAACGATCCTGCCACTGCCGGTCGTCACCAACGACACGATAAAGCTTTGTGACGAAGGCACCTGGGCGGAGATGAAGGCTGGCTGTAATGCCTTCAAACCGTCGCTAGTCTCCAACCCCGGCTGGTTCGCCTCGATCTTCTCCGACCAGACACCTGAAATCGGTCTCGCGGCCGCCCTTGTCGGCCAGCCCGAGGAGTAAGGCTCTCCGAATGGGGCGTGGGGTGCTTTGGAGGCACTCCCACGCACCCCGTGCAGGCCGGGACTGGAATCATGATGTCAGCGCAATCGACAGCTGTCGGCATAGAGGGCGTCCGCAAGGCGTTTGGCGCGACGGTCGCCCTCGATGGCGTCTCCTTTGAGATCGTTTCGGGCAGCGTGCACGCGCTGCTAGGCGAAAACGGTGCCGGCAAGTCGACGCTCGTCAAGCTGCTGTCGGGACTGGTGCGGCCCGACGAAGGGCAAATCACCGTTCTTGGTGAACCGGCGCCACTCGGTTCGCCGCGCGCCGCGCACGCCAAAGGCGTGCAGACAGCCTTCCAGGAAATGACGCTGGTGCGCGATCTCAGCGTTCTCGACAACATGCTGCTGCCCTACGCGCCGGTCGGCCCGAGCGGCCTGATCAGGCGGGCGAGCGCGCGCAGGGCGGTGCGCCAGCACATTTCAGATCTCGGCTTTTCGGTCGATCTTGATGCCGAGGTCGCGACCCTCGATCTCGCCGTCCGCCAGAAGATCGAAATCGCGCGCGCGCTCTATCGCAAGCCGCGCATCCTCCTGCTCGACGAACCGACCTCGACGCTGTCGGGCGGCGATGTCGAATGGCTGGGCGGCATCATCGCGCGACTTAAGGCCGCCGGCACGACGGTCGTGTTCATCACCCACCGCATGCGAGAGGTGCGGGCCTTCTGCGACACGCTGACCATTCTCAGAAACGGCCGTCACATCGTGACGGCGCCGGTGGCCGACGTCCCGGATGGAGAAGTGATCGAAAAGATCATCGGTCGCAGCATCGCCCAGACCTTTCCGCCGAAACCCGAAAGCGAGGCGGTCTTCGGTCCGCCGGTGCTCGGCGTACGCGATCTCAAGGCCGGCATGAAGCTCGACGGCGTCGGTTTCGACCTGCGCAAGGGCGAGATTCTCGGCATTGCCGGGCTTCAGGGCATGGGCCAACTCGACCTGTTCCTCGCCTGCTTCGGCATGGCCGAGATCGAGCGCGGCCATATCCTGGTCGACGGGCGCGAAGTGTGGCTCGGCTCGCCCGCCGATGCGCTCAAGCCCAACATGGCGATCGGGCTGGTGCCGGAGGACCGCAAGACCGAAGGTCTGTTCCTGAAGCTCTCGGGCCGGCAAAACGTATCGCTGCCGGTCGTCGCGCGTTTTACCCGATTTGGCCTGATCAGCAGGCACGAGGAGGCGCAGGCCGTCCAGTCCGCCTTCTCGGCGGTCGAGGTCGACCACCGCGCCATGTGGACGAGGGCGGGGGCGTTTTCGGGCGGTAACCAGCAGAAGATCGCCATCGCCAAATGGCTGGTCGCCGAGAGCCGCATCCTGCTGCTCTTCGACCCAACCCGCGGCATCGACGTCGGCACCAAGCACGAGCTCTATGTGATGATGCGCGACTATGTGGCGGCCGGCGGCTCGATCCTTCTGCATTCAACCGAAATTCCCGAGCTGGTCCATCAATGCGACCGAGTGCTCGTCCTCTATGACGGTCGCCTGGTGGCGGAGCTTGCCGGCAACCACATCACGGAAGGCGAGATCATGCGACCGGCGCTGGGGCAAGGCGAGTTGGTCCGGGAGGCGGCGGAATGAGCGTGACGAGTTTGCCCGCCGCGGCACCGGCCGCGACATTGACGCGGCTTCTCGCGCGACACAGCGGCGCGATCATCGCGGCGATCGTCTTTGCGGTGCTCCTGCTTATCGTCGATCTGGTCAGTGCCGGGCGGCTCACCTATTTCGACATTTCGTTTCTCTCCAGCGGCGGCGCCACCTCGGCGCTGGCGGCGATCGGCCAGACCGTGGTCATCCTGTCCGGCGGTTTCGACCTGTCCGCCGGCGCGGTGATCTCGCTGGTCAATGTCGTCCTGGCAAAAGGTATGGATCCGATGGCGACCGGCACCAGTGTCGCGCTGTGGACCTTGGCCGGAATTGGGGTCGGCATGCTGGTCGGCGCCTTCAACGGCTTCTTCATCGCCGTCCTGCGCATGCAGCCAATCGTCGTCACGCTGTCGACCATGTTCATCCTGCAGGGAGTAACGCTGCTGGTCATGGACAAGCCGGGCGGCTTCGTCTCGCCCGATCTTGGCGCCTTCTATCTCGGTGATGCTATCGCCGGTTGGATACCGATGCCGCTGGTGGTCATCGGCGTCGTCCTGCTCGCCTGGTTCTGGCTCAAAGGCACACGCTTCGGGACGGCGCTTTATGCCGTCGGCAGCGATCCGGACGCGGCCGCTTCGGTCGGCGTGCGCGTCGTTCTCGTGCGCTTCCTGGTCTATGTCATAGCCGGCGGCTGCTACGGGCTCGCCGGCGTCTTCATCAGCGCACAGACGGGCAGCGGCGATCCGCTCGTCGGCAACCCGTTGTTGCTGTCGATGTTCGCGGCGGTCGTCGTCGGCGGTACAAGGCTGGGCGGCGGTCAAGGCGGGCCGGTTGGCACCGTCTTCGGCGCCTACATCCTGATGATGGTCGTCAACATCCTGCTCGTACTCAACGTCTCGGCCTATTATTCGACGATCGCCGAGGGCACGATCCTGATCCTTGCCGTGCTTGCCGGCTCGCTGTCGCATGGCTCCGTGCTCGCCCGCCAACTGCGTGCGCTGCGGGCGCGGTTGGCCGCATGGCGCGCCGGAATGCTGCCCTCGCAGATCGATCGCACCGACCGGCGGCTGAGGATCGCGCGTGGCAGCACCGACGATCAGCAGGCGCCGCAGCCGGCCTTCCATATACGCAATGCCGAGACGCTGCGTTATGCGCTGCCGGCCTATGTCTGCCTGGCCGTCGTCGTGATCGTCACCCAGATCTGGCTCGGACGCGCCATCGTCAACGTCACCTACTGGAACTCGCTGTTCGTGCTGTCGAGCTTCCTCGCCGTTCTGGCGCTTGGGCAAGGCAGCGTAATCCTCACCGGCGGGCTCGACCTGTCGGTGCCGTGGACGATCGGTCTCTCGGGCATCCTGCTTGCCGGCATGGTCAACGGCTCGGATGGTGCACTTGCCTATGCGCTGCCGGCGGTGCTGCTCACAGCTTGCCTGATCGGTCTTGCCAACGGCATCGGCATCGTCTTCCTCGGCATTTCGCCGATCGTGATGACGCTGGCCACCAACGGCATTCTGCAAGGCGTCGCGCTGCTTTACTCGCAGGGTACGCCGGCCGGCTTCTCCTCGCCGATGCTGCGCTGGTTCATGACCGGGAAGGTATTCGTTGTGACGCCGATGGTGCTGTTCATGATCGCCTTCGTCGTCTTTGCCGTGCTGCTGCTCGGCCGCACCGCTTTCGGCCGCCGGGTTTATGGCATCGGCAACAGCCTGCGCGCCGCCCAGCTCTCCGGCATCGCGGTCGGGCGCACGCTCATCCTCGTCTATGTGCTGTCGGCAGTCTGCGCGGGGCTCGTCGGTATCATGCTGACCGGCTTTTCCGGCCAGGCCAGCCTCGGCATGGGCGACGATTATCTGCTGCCCTCGATCGCCGTAGTCGTCGTCGGCGGTGCGCTGATCACCGGCGGGCGCGGCCACTATCTCGGCATGCTGGGGGGCGTGCTGCTTTTGACGGCGTTGCAGATGCTGCTCGCCGGCACGACGCTGCCTTACGCGACGCGGGCGATCCTGTTCGGGCTGGTGGTGCTCGCTGCGGTCATGGCGCTGCGCGAAAGGCGAATTCAATGAAAGGAATGGAATAATGAGCTCCAGCGCACCGGCATCGGCGGACGAATTCCTGACCGGGATCAAAGGCCAACGCGTGCTGGTCACGGCGGGCGCCGGCGGCATCGGCTTTGCCATTGCAGAGACACTGTCGCGGCTCGGCGCACGTGTCGTGATCTGCGACATTTCCGACGAGGCGCTGGCCGCCGCTCCAGAGAGGCTCACACTCGCCGGCGCAGTCAAAGCGGACGTTTCACGCGACGACGATGTCGACCGACTGTTCGAGACCATAAAGGAGAAGCTCGGCGGGCTCGACGCCCTGATCAACAATGCCGGCATTGCCGGGCCGACCGGCGGGGTCGATGAGATCGATCCGGCAGACTGGCGGCGCTGCATAGATATCTGCCTGACCGGCCAGTTCCTGTGCGCGCGCCGTGCCGTGCCGCTGATCAAGGCGGCGGGCGGCGGCTCGATCGTTTCGATGTCTTCGGCCGCCGGCCGCCATGGCTACGCGTTCCGCACGCCGTACTCGGCTGCCAAGTTCGGCGTTGTCGGCCTGACCCAGAGCCTTGCCAAGGAACTCGGACCGCATGGGATCAGGGTCAATGCCATCTTGCCCGGCATCATCGAAGGGCCGCGCATCGACAAGGTCATTGCCGACCGGGCAAAGCAGCTCGGCGTTTCAAACGAGGAGATGACACAACGCTATCTGCAGAACATCTCGCTGCGCCGCATGACCAGCCCATACGATGTCGCGGCGATGGTGGCCTTCCTGCTTTCCGATGCGGGCATCAACATTTCCGGCCAGTCGCTCGGCGTCGACGGCAACGTCGAGACACTCTGAGGGGGAGATCATGGCGAAGGTAGCAATTGTCGGAAGCGGCTTCATCGGGCGAGCGTGGGCGATCAGCTTCGCTCGTGCCGGCCATGATGTGCGCATGTGGGACCAGGCGCCGGCCGCGGCCAGCGGTGCGCGCGACTATATCGCTGGGGTGCTCGGCGACCTTGCCGCCAACGATCTGCTGCGGGGACAGGCGGTCGATACCGTGCTTGGCCGCATCACCATTGTGGAGGAGCTTGGCGAGGCCCTGGCCGATGCCGTCCATGTCCAGGAGAACACGCCGGAAAACCTCGAGGTGAAGCGTGACGTGTTCTCCCGCATCGACGCACTTTCCGGTCCGCAGGCGGTGATCGCCAGTTCCACCTCGGCGCTGTTGCCGTCGAGATTCACCGATCATCTTGAGGGGCGCCATCGCTGCCTCGTCGTGCACCCGATCAATCCGCCCTATCTCATCCCGGCAGCGGAGGTGGTGCCGGCGCCATGGACCTCCGCCGAAACGGTGGAAAGGACCCGCGCGTTTCTTGTCGAGGCGGGCCATGCGCCACTGGTGATGAAGCGCGAGCTCGACGGCTTCATCATGAACCGCTTGCAAGGCGCGCTGTTGGAGGAGGCGTTTCGGCTCGTCGCGGACGGCTATGCCAGCGTCGAGGACGTCGACACTGGCCTGCGCGACGGGCTGGCGCTGCGCTGGTCGTTCATGGGTCCGTTCGAGACGATCGACCTCAATGCACCCGGTGGTGTGCGCGACTATGTCGAGCGCTATCAGGCGATCTATTCCAACATCTTCCCGCAGATGCTGCGCCGCGTCGACTGGGCCGGCGAGGTCATGGAAACGGTCGAGGCCGAGCGTCGCAAGCGCCTGCCGCGGGAAGAACTCGGCGAACGGCAGGTCTGGCGCGACCGCCGGCTGATGGTGCTGGCGGCGCACAAGAAAAAGTCGGATCAGGAGTTTGGACAATGACGCAAACAAGCCGCAAGCCCGGCGCCCAGCAACCCAGCGGCAAGGTCATCATCACCTGCGCGGTGACGGGGGCGATCCACACGCCGACTATGTCGCCTTATCTACCGATCACGCCGGACCAGATCGCGCGCGAGGCGATCGCGGCGGCGGAGGCGGGTGCGGCGATCCTGCATCTGCATGCCCGCGACCCCGAAACCGGCAAGCCCGACCAGACGCCAGAGGCGTTCGCGCGTTTCCTGCCGCGCGTCAAGCAAGGCACCAATGCCGCCATCAACATCACCACCGGCGGCAGTCCTTACATGAAGGTGGAGGAGCGTGTGCGCCCCGCCGCCCAATTCAAGCCGGAGGTCGCCTCGCTCAACATGGGCTCGATCAATTTCGGGCTCTATCACCTCGCCGCCAAATACGAGACGTTCAAGTTCGATTGGGAAAAGCCGCATCTGGAAGCGACGCGTGATCTGATCTTCCGCAACTCGTTCAAGGACATCGAATACATACTGGCAACCTGCTACGACAATGGGACGCGCTTCGAGTTCGAGTGCTACGACATCGCCCATCTCTATAACCTCTCCCATTTCGCCGATCGCGGGCTGGTGAAGCCGCCGTTCTTCGTGCAGTCGGTGTTCGGCCTGCTCGGCGGCATCGGCATGCACCCGGAAGACGTCGCCCATATGAAGCGCACCGCCGATCGCCTGTTCGGCGACCAGTTCCGCTGGTCGGTGCTGGGTGCGGGCGCCAGCCAGTTGCGCATCGCGGCACAATCGGCAGCGCTTGGCGGCAACATTCGCGTTGGGCTCGAAGACAGTCTTTGGGCCGGTAGGGGCAGGCTTGCCAAGTCGAATGCCGAGCAGGTGGTGCTCGCCCGCAAGATCGTCGAAGGCCTCGGCATGGAAGTGGCAACGCCCGACGAGGCCCGCGAAATCCTGTCATTGAAGGGCGGCGACCAGGTCGCGTTCTGACCGGTTTCTGCAAGGTTCGAACAGAGGAGGACGGCATGAAGATCGAAGTCGTGGTGGACGTGAAGACCACGCTGGGCGAGGGACCGCTGTGGGACGTTGAACAGGAGCGCCTCTACTGGATCGACAGTTTCGACGGGCGTGTGTTTCGGGCAACCGCCGACGGGAGCGAGATCCGTTGCTGGGACGTGCCGATGAAGATCGGTTCGATGGCATTGCGCAAGGACGGAGGTGGCGCGGTGGTATCGCTGCAGCGCGGTTTCCATCTGCTTGATTTCGCCACCGGCGAGGTGACGCCGATTCACGATCCGGAGCCGGACAGGCCGATGAACCGGCTCAATGACGGCAAGGTCGACCGGCGCGGCCGCTTCTTCGCCGGCTCAATGGACACGATGGAAGAGGGACCCTCCGGCGGACTCTACCGGCTCGATCCGGATTTCTCCGTTACCAGAATAGATTCCGGCATCATCTGCTCGAACGGTCCGTGCTGGAGCCCGGACGACCGCACCTTTTATTTCGCCGACACCTGGACCGGCGAGATCTGGGCCTACGACTACGACATCGCAACCGGTGCCGCCACCAACCGGCGCACTTTCACGCGTGTCGATACCAGCCGGGGCGGGGCGGCTGACGGCTCAACTGTCGATGCGGAAGGATTCCTGTGGAACGCGCTGGTCTATGATGGCAGGCTGGTGCGTTACGCGCCCGACGGCAGCGTTGATCGCATCATCGACATGCCCGTCAAGAAGATCACCAGCGTCATGTTCGGCGGGCCGAGGCTCGACACCCTGTACGTCACTTCGATGGCCAAGCCGCCGCTGCCGCGCTTTCCGGGCGACGGAGTTTTACGAGGCAGCCTTTTTGCCATCACCGGCCTCGGCGTAACGGGAGTTCCCGAGCCAAGATTTGCCGCGTAAATCGGTGCGTAATGGCGATGTCCTTCCTGCCTGCTTGGTGCCACCCCAACCTCCCGCCGCAGGGCAACCGGCGCTGGAAACTCGTGCCCTGCGGTTCTGATGGAACCCACAATGAGAGGCTTGAGGCGCTTTCGCCTGACGTGCGCGCGAACATGTCCCTGGAGAAACCATCAAGCGAGCCTTGGAAACCTGCTCGCAACAAGAAATCCACCCATTAGCAACTCCAACGCATCGAGTGCCTCTTCGTCCCGCAAATTGGTCAGAGCTACGCTGTCCACCAAGACAACCTTTTCATTGTCTATGTCATAGACTTCCCAAAGTCCGTCCCTGATCCTTCGGATGGCGTGTCGACGCTCCATAAGCGGAACCTAATACTCGAGTCGCGGCGACGTTGATAGAAAATTCGGGCACGAGCCGATCATAATAGTGGAAAACCGCAGGTCGCCCTGACGATGCTCTTACGATTGAGTCCACGAAAAAGCGCTTCAGAAAACGAAGAGCACCGATGGCGGCAGCACGACAGGCGGTGCGCCGGCTATCACCAGTCCTGTGTTGAGGGCAGGTTGGATTCCGCTATCAACCGCTTCGTCATCGACCACAAGCTGCAGTCATAGCCCTTCGTCTGGACCGACGATCCCGACAAAATCATCACGGCCGCCGCGCGTGCACCAGGTGCTGGAGTCGATCCATAGCATTGACTATAGCAGTGTGGCGGTCCGCGAATGTCCGCTCTCCCAATAGGCAAGTTCGACCCCAAACAGACGTCCTCGTCAGTCTTTCGCTAGTCGACACGCCGGCCTCGATGGCGACGACGTCCGTGAACGACAGGATTGGAGCTTTCGGTACTGACATACGGTTCTACCTCAGGCAAAGAGCAAATCGTGGACTACGGCGCCCATCAGGACAACGATTGCGAGCAGGGAGACTGCAAAAGCGATCGTGCGCCAAGGCTGCATGGCCTTCAGATAGACTATCGAATGTACGATCCTGGCGACTACAAAAATTGCGAAAATGGGAATTGCAATTGCTGCCTTTCCTCCCGTGAAAACAAAGAGCAGGCCCAGCAGCAGAAATGGATAGATCGTGGCCTCGGCATTGCGGTGTGCGCGCAGGAGCCGCGCGACAGTTGGCGGGTCAATTTCTGACACGGGTACACCATAGCGAGCCCCATCCTCCGGATTGATTGCCACGCCACCCTTCGCGCGGATCGCCCCGCTGGAAGCCCAGAGCATCAGAAGATTAAGGCATAGAACGACGCAGGTGATGGCATACGCCACCAGAGCCGCATCTGCCGCTGTCCAGATTGATTGTTGCATCTAATGTTACTCGCCGCTGCTCGGAGCAGTTAACGGAGAGCTGGATGTCCGTTGTGCCATCGCGCCAATATGTGCGGCAAGGTTGTCCAATGTCTTGGCCGTTCCGGTGTCGATGCCCATCTTCAGATATTGCTCCAACCGTTCCGCCGAGCCGCACTCGATCCTCACCGTCAGAAACGTCTTGCCGCCAGTCTCGTCGAGAATGACACGCCCGATCGCCCCCATTGCTTCGAAGACGAGATGACGCGGCGGTGCGATCTCGCGATAGACGCCAGCGAACTGGTTGGCGCCAGGGGGATGCCGGTTGACGAACCTGAAGGCCCCTCCCGGACGCAGGTCGATCTCGCATTGTGCGAGCGGTTCGCCTGATGGATCCCACCAGCATGCCACATGCTCCGGCTGCGTCCATGCCTCGAAGACCTGTTCACAGGGCGCAGCAAGCACGCGCGTCAGAATGATCGTGTGCGTGTCCCGGTCGAGTATCAGGTCGGTGTTCGCGATCCCTGCCAGCATCCTACTTCTCCTTTTTGCCCATTTTTTCGAGGTGGCGATCCAGATTGTCGAGCCTGTCTTCCCATTGGCTGCGAAACGGCTCTACCCAGTCGGCAATATCCTTGAGAGCCGTTGTCACCAGCTTGCGCGGTCGCCGCTGCGCATCACGTCCGCGTTCGATGAAACCCGCATCCTCCAGCACCTTGAGATGCTTGGAGATCGTGGGTTGACTGAGTTCGAATGGTGCCAGCAGTTCCGACACCGTGGCTTCGCCCGTCGCAAGGCGGGCCAGGATCGCGCGGCGCGTGGGATCGGAGAGGGCCGAGAATGCCTTGCTCAGACGGTCGCCGGTGGGTCCATATATTGCCATATGACTATATAGCCATATGGCAATATAGGAGTCAAGACCTTAGATAAGAGGCCGTCGGCTAGGCACGACGATTGCCTCGGGTGGGCGGGCTTCTTTTGCTTACCCTATCCGAGGAGTCCGATGGGTATGTCTGGGGAAGCCGCTCCAGATTGCCAATCGTTTTCCTGTTGAGCTGCATACCGATTGCCTATTCGGCACCGGGCGGAGATGTTTCAATGGCCAGGACCTCCAAGCCGTCAATTTCTTGCATCACCTTTCCAGCGATGCCTTGCAAGTCGCCGTACATCCCCGCGGTCGACTCGATTACGCCTTGTATTTGAGCCTCCCGCTTGGCCCACAGGCGTGTTGTGGCCTTGCGTTCCTTGGCCAGGTCCTCCTGCATATCAGAGAACTTTTCGACGATGGCCTCGACGCGATGGCGGAACCGCGGACCGGTCAGATAGCCATAGACCTGCTCCATTTTGGTGGCTTGGCCGTCCTGGGCGAGGCGGGAGTTCGCCAGCTCGATGAGTGATTGTCGCAGCATGATTGCGATCGGCATCGCGCATTTGGGATGGGCGACATAGACCCCGTCCAGAAGATCGAAGGTTTCCACACCGGCAGGCAGAGCTTCCGAGATCATAAGCGCAATGTCCGCCTTTGCGGCCCGCTGATCAGCCCTAAGCTTCCCCAACCAACCCTGGCTCCAGTTCTTGGTGCGTTTCGATTCCCACAAAATGGCGCCGCATGGCTGGCCGGCCGGTCCGACCACGCGGTGCAGGACATCTCCGCCGAACTCACCCTTGGCAACCGGTTCAATGACGTCCATCGGGAACCGGCCGGCAATGAGGGCTTCCAGCTGAAGCTCCAGAACTTCACCCTGCAGCTGCTGGGAACCCTGTTCCGCACGGCGCTTCAGCTCCTCAATTTGACGCTGCATGCCGGCGATCTGTTCTTCTTTTTCCGCAACCTTCATCTTAAGGCCGTCTTCGGCTTCCGACCTCGCCTTGACGCGAACGGCGTCCAGCCCCTCCTGGATCTTCCTTTCGATGGTCAGCGCCATCTCCCGGCTTTCGTCGTCAAGCGCACGCTGCTTTTTCAGGAATTCCGCCTGTTGCTGCTGGGCCTCGGTGAGCTTTTCGTCGCGCGCCTTCAACGTCGCCTCCAGCTCGGCAAGCTTCTTATCCTTGTCCTCCAGGTCTACCGAAAGCAGCAATTTTGCCTTGCGGGCTTCCTCGACCGCGATTCCGGCACGCTCAAGCTTGATTTGCCCAGCCACCTGGTTGGCGATGTCCTCTTTGGCGGCGACGATCTCGGCCTGCTGGCGCTTGAGCTCCTCTTCTCTTGCAGCCATCGATGCCTTGCTCTGCGCCAGGCGCATTTCGTATTCTTCACGCGTGGCGGCAATCAAAGGGGCCGCGAGCGACTCATTGAGCTTGATTTCCGTCTTGCAGCTTGGGCAGCTGATTATCGGTTCATTGAGAATCCTGTCCCCCTGCAGCATGGTATTGATGGGCTGGACGGTCATCTGCGCGCTGCCTCCCTGAGGAATCAGTTAAAGGACACGCCAGACTATATATCTCGCCACGCGTTTTCGGAAAAGAACAAAAAGTGAACCATTTTTCTGCAGCTCCATGAAGTCCATGTGATCGGCGATGTATCTGCGCGTGCTGACTGAGAAGGCGAGGGCCCGGGAGTTTTCGGTCGGGCCTATGCTGATGGCTGCTTTGAAAGCTCGTGGGTCACCGACCAGGATGGCCGGTAACGGAATCGCCTAGCCTTGCTCTAATTTAGCTTGGGCCATATTTGCTGTGACTGAGTGGTGATCCCACAGGAATCGAACCTGTGACCTACAAATTAGGAGTTTGTCAGGCGACCTTTACTGTTGTTTCCCAATGCCGGTCTTTGTACGATTGCGCTGCCACTAACATGTTCAAGTTGTTGTAGTTTTCGTACTGCACGGCTATAATAGCGTAGACAAACCAACAGAGCGCGTGGCATTGCTTACTATGCGTCGGCCAAACCGGACTGCCGCAACTGCGCGACGGCGTCGACCTCGCCTGGTATAGCGGTCTTACCACCATGGTTGACGCCTGCGAGGTCCAGCAGCACGCCCCTTGTCATCGGTCCAGCGTGACCAAGAGTCCGGTGTGCGTCAAATCCCGAACAAGGCCATGGTTTCTTCTTATTCCTTTTTGGGTCAGGGCGGGCAGGCGCTCTCGATTATCCTTGCCGACAACCAATCCAGGCCAACGTCCGACGTCGATCGTGCATGCCGCACGAGGCTGAACGTAAACGGATCAATGGCGAGTGGCGTTTTCAGGACCGCAAGCCCGAACTGATCGGCGTATTTGGCGGCGAGCCGGGCCGGGACCGTTGAAGAGAGATCGCCGCTCGCCACAACGCCCATGGCCGTCATGAACATCGGGACGCTGGCGACAACCCGGCGCCGAAGCCGGCGCTTCTTCAGAGCCTGATCGACCATCCCATGAAATCCACCCCTGAATGAGACGAGGATGTGATCGAGCGATAGGTATTCTTCGAGCGACATCGCCGCGTCGTGAGCGACCGGATGGTCTTTCCTGACAACAACGACAAAGTCTTCTTCGAAGACTGGCACGGCCCGGAACTCGTCGGGCAGATCCCAGACGCGCCCGATCGCCATCTCCATTTCGTTGGTGCGCAGGGCGTTCAGGCTTTCGGTTCCGACAGCGAATTGAAACGCCACCCGGCATCCAGGTGCCTCGGCACGCAACGTCCTTATCAGCGGCGGGGCAATCACGGCGCCGACAAGGTCGTTGCCGGCGAGCCGGAACGAGCGCGTGGATGTTTCGGGGTCGAAGTGCGTGGGAACGTTGAGTGCATCCTGGGCAAGTCGAAGAATGACTTCGACTTGTGGGAGAAGCTGTGAGGCACGCTGTGTCGGTTCCAGACCGTTCGGGCGCCTGACGAACAGGGGATCGTCGAAGAGTTCCCGTAGCCGAGCCAGCGCATGGCTGACGGCAGACTGGCTGACACCCAGCGTAGCCGCAACAAGCGTTGTCTTTTGCAATCGAACGAGATCCCGAAAGATCGTCAGCATGGTGAAGTCGAGCCGGCGCAGTTTCTGCTGATCGGTGTTGGCTTTGCTAGTCAACTGCATCTCCTACTTGCTGCACCAGCCATCCTGTTCGGCCATGATATCCGAATTGTTCATATCACATATCCAGCGATTTCAGTTGAACGAATAATGACTCATCCTATGATCGAAGGCGAGAGGTTCGGTCGTGGCAGTGACCGGTCGCAAGAAGGGATCGCTGAACTTGATGGATAGTCCACTGGGCGCACCGACCAAGGTCGGATCGCTGGATCGAAGGCAATTGCTGGTCGCGACCGGCGCTCTGCTCCTGTCGGCGCAGGTCACCGTCAAAGCGCGGGCCGCATCTTCACTCCCCGACAAATTCATCAATGCCTGGCTGCGCATCGATCCAGACGACATGGTGACGATCATGCTCTCCCAGTCGGAAATGGGACAGGGCATCCAAACCACCCTTCCCTTGGTGCTCGCCGACGAACTCGGCGCCGACTGGTCGCGCGTCGCGCTTGAATGGGCCGATTTCGATCCCGCATACCGGCACCCGCAATATCAATGGATGTTCACCGGCAACAGCGAATCGATCTCGACCTTCTTCCCGATCATGCGCACCGTTGGCGCCGCCGCACGCGAGATGCTCGTCGGCGCGGCCGCGACGCGTCTGGGGGTTGCCGCTGCGAGCCTTCGCGTCGACCAGGGCCGCATCCATCATGATCCGACTGACCGGGTGGTGAGTTTTGGTTCGGTTGCCGCTGACGCGGCAAGGCTCGATATCCCAAAAGATCCTCATCTCAGGCCGACAAGCAGCTTGGAACTGATCGGCAAGCCGCAGCCACGCGTCGACATACCCTCGAAGGTCGATGGCTCGGCGATTTTCGGCATCGACGTGAAAGTGCCCGGCATGGCGGTAGCCGCCATCCGCCGCGCTCCTTCGCAGGGGGGATCGCTGGCGGCCTTCGACCCAACGGCGATCAAGGCTGAGCGCGGTGTGCTTGCCGTCGTCGAAATTCCGTCCGGCCTCGCCGTCGTTGCCAATGACTACTGGACGGCGAAGCGCGCTCTCGATGGCGCAGAGCTTACATTCAAGCAGGGTCCACTCGCCGGATATTCAACCAGTGGCCAAAGGGCCGAATATAGCGCGCTGCTGAAATCCACGTCGTTCGACACGAAAGTCAAAGCGGGCGACGCTTCTGCCGTTCTGGCGGCTGCCGACAGCCCGCTGGAGGCTATCTTCGAAATCCCGGTGCAGGCGCACGCGACGATGGAGCCGATGAACTGCACGGCCCATGTGACGGACGATCGGTGCGAGTTGTGGATCCCGACACAGGGCGTCGAGATCACCCACGCTGTCGCCAAGCAGATGCTGGGTCTCGCAGACGACCAGATCATCATCCACAGAACGTTGCTGGGCGGCGGCTTTGGGCGGCGGCTGCTCGCGGATTTCGCGAAGATCGCGATCCTGGTTGCAAAGGCCGCCGGCCGCCCGGTCAAGGTCATCTGGAGTCGGGAAGAGGATTTCCGCTACGACGCCTACCGCCCGCCAATGGTCCATGCGGTGAAGGCGTCTCTCGGCAATGACGGGTTGCCGGCGGCGATGACGCATCGTGTCGTCTCGCCGTCCCACATGCTCTACATTTTCCCGCGCGGTGTCATCAAGGCACAGGGCGACTGGGCGCGGCCGATCATGCCGCCGGCGGCATACGATGGCATGGCCGTCGAGGGCCTGACCGAGACGCCTTACGCCATTGCGAACTATGCGGTCGAACAACATCGCGTCGACACGCCGCTCTCGGTTTCCGTCTGGCGCACAACTGGCCACGGACCGAACAATTTCGTCCTGGAAAGCGTCATCGACGAGTTGGCGCACCGCGCAAATGCCGACCCGCTTTCGTATCGGCTGAGACTTGCCGCTTCCGATCCCCGCGCGGTCGCGGTGCTGAACGCTGTCGGCGCGCTGTGCGGCTGGCCGGCTGCATTACCGGCGGGGCGATTCCGCGGTCTGGCGCTCGCCAAAGCATTCGGCGGCTATATCGCGCAAGTCGTCGAACTCTCCGTCAAGGACAAGACCATCAAGTGTCACCATGTCTGGAGCGCCGTCGATATCGGCCAGACCCTCGACCCAGGCATTGCCAAATCCAACATCGAGGGCGGCGTGGTCTGGGGACTTTCCGGCCTGCGCACCGAGGTAACCTTCGCAGACGGCGAGATCGAGCAGACGAATTTCGATCAGTTTGACCCGCTGCACGTGTCCGAGACGCCTGTCATCACGACTCGGTTCATCGAGAGCGGCGCCAAGCCGACAGGCGTCGGGGAGATTGGTCCGGTGCCGACGCACGCCGCTTTCTGCAACGCCGTGTTCGCCGCGACAGGCGAGCGCATCCGAGCCCTGCCGATTTCGCGCAGCGGCTACCAGCGGATCTGACGGGAGCAACGCAATGACACGATTTTCCGTCAATGGTCGCGCGGTCACGGTCGATGCCGAGCCGGACATGCCGCTGCTTTGGGCATTGCGCGATCACCTCGGCCTGACGGGCACTAAATTCGGTTGCGGCATCGCTGCCTGCGGCGCCTGTACAGTGCATGTCGATGGCCAGCCCGTGCGCTCCTGTTCCTTTTCGCTCGGTGAAGCTGAGGACAAACATGTCACGACGATCGAGGGACTTTCGGATAACCGCTCGCATCCCTTGCAGCAGGCCTGGATCGCAGAGCAGGTTCCACAATGCGGTTATTGCCAGTCCGGCATGATCATGGCCGCCGCCGCGCTGATCAACGACAAGCCGCATCCGACGGATGAAGACATCGATGCGGCAATCACCAATCTGTGCCGCTGCGGCACCTATGCCCGCATCCGCGCCGCGGTGCATCGCGCTGCGGGTGATGCGTGATGACTGGCCATCGGCTTGCGCTGGGAGCGCTCGTCGGCGTGACGATTGCCGCCGTCTCGGCGTTCGTGCAGCCGCTGTGGTCGCAGACGAACGGCGGCAGTACGGCCTCAGCCAACGCCTTCGCGACGGTCGCCCGCGTCATGATAAGCCCGCGTTGCCAGAATTGCCACACACTGACTGACTACCCGCGCCAGGGCGACGACCGGCATCGACATCTGTTTCGTGTGGCGCGTGGACCCGCGGATCATGGTGCGGCGGGCCTGCCATGTTCATCCTGTCATGGAAAATCGAACAATGCGGCCAGCGGCGTCCCCGGCGCCGACGAGAACTGGCGCCTCGCGCCACTCAGCATGGGCTGGGACGGCCTTTCGACAAATGAGCTCTGCGAACATTTGAAAGACCCGCGGCACAACGGAAACCGCACTGGCGATCAGGTCATCAACCATCTCAGATCGACGCTTGTGAGATGGGCCTGGTCACCAGGTACCGATCGGACCGGGCAAGCACGAACGACCCCGCCGATCCCCTATGATCAATTCGTGATGGATGCCGAAATCTGGATGAGGAGCGGAGCTGAGTGTCCGAAATAGCCAACCCTGAGGATCTGCCGGATCGCAACACACTGAACAAAGGCGCCGCCGACCGAGGTCGCCGCCACTTCCTGCAATATGTGGCCGGTGCGACAGCCGCCCGGGCCGGGTTGTGCGGGTGCGGCATTCATCCCGCCCTTGCGGCCAGCAGCACGACTACGACGCCTGGTGCGGGACCTGTGGTCGACCCTGGCAAAGGCTACCTTGTCCAGCAGATTGGCGATGGGCTTTATTGGGTTACGGATGGTGCCTACAGCACCATGTTTCTTGTCTCTTCGACCGGGGTGATCGCTTGCGACGCGCCACCCAGCCTTGGGGAAAACTACTTTAGGGCTATCGCGGACGTCACGGACAAGCCGGTGACGCATCTGGTCTACAGCCACGAACATGTCGACCATATCGCCGGCGCGCACCTGTTTGCAAAGGACGTTACGATCGTCGCCCACGCCCGGACAGCCGAACTGCTCTCATCGCGGAAGGACCAGCGGCGCCCGGCTCCAACTGTAACCTTCGAAACGACCTATACCCTTGAGCAGGGAAACCAACGCCTCGAACTGGCCTACAAGGGCATCAACCATTCGATCGACAACATCTTCATCTTCGCGCCACGCCAGAAGACCCTGATGTTCATCGACGTCGTTTATCCCGGCTGGATGCCCTATAAGAATCTCGGCGTCGCCGTCGATATTCCCGGCTTCGTCGAAGCACACCGCACTGTTCTTGCCTACGACTTCGAGACGCTGGTCGCCGGCCACGTCAGTCGTCCTGGAAACCGCGCGGATGTCGAGACCCAGGTCGAACTGGTGAAGGACCTCGTCGAGGCGGCGGAACAGGCCTACGCGAGCCTGTCCTTTCCCGCCTTCCTGAAGCAGCATCCGCCAGGGCGCAGTGGCAAAACAGCCTGGGACCTTCATCAGGGCTATGAGCAGGCCCTGGTCTCCCAGATGCATGATGGGCTGCTAACGAAATGGCGCGACAGGCTCGCCGGGACCGAAACCTACCTGCGCGACAATTGCTGGGCGATGCTCGAAACATTCGTCGTCCAGGGCAAGCCGAATATCTCCGGGCTGTAACGCAATACTGTTTGTGGATTCAACCTTCACGGCCTGCGAACCTGAGCAGGTATTGGCAATGGTCGAACGTCAGAACCTATCCACAGCAAAAGCCTTCGCAATTGCACGGCGGCAGGGCTTGACGTGCCCCACGGCAGGGCATTGACGAGGAGTTGACGGATGGCGAACGTTGTTATCGTGGCGGGCGGCTGGCATGGAGGCTGTGAGATCACGCCTTTCGCGCGCAAGCTGCGTGAACTTGGACATGAAGTCGTTTCTGCAGCTATGCTGGACCGACGTAGCAGACCAAAGTGGATTGTCACAGCCTTCGGAGTCACCCAAGGCAGGCGCGCATCAATGTGGCGCATATCTAGCCCGGATATCTCACACAGTCTTTCGGCGCGAGGCTGGCGGCGGAGATTTGCCGGCGCTTGAGCTGCGGGCAAAGGATGTCGGCCGCTTGGAGCGGACACCGCCGCGCTCAAGGCCGAGTGCGAGGCTGGGGACCGGGCGAAGGATCTGCTGGAAGCGTTCTCAACGACGCCTGCCACGACTGTCGCCGGCGTGGCGGGCAAGCTTGAGGCCGTGTTGCCCGAGGGTAAGGCCTGGGGGGAATGCTCCGAGTTCCCCTGGCCGCAAATCCGCTCGGCGCTTAGCGATCTGGTGCGCATCGCCCGGCAGAACATGCCGGAACAGTTCTTTTCACGGCGAGCAGCGTCCTAAGATCCTGAGGCGGCGGGCTGGCTGCTGTTTCCGCGGCTGAAAAATGGAGGCGCGATATTAAGATCCCGTCCAACCCAACTTCCGGCTTCAGCCGAGAACCCCTCAGCTTGCAGTGAAGCGTCTGCCTCACGTCACCCTTCAACCGCCATGGAATTGCCAGCGCAGAGCCCTCTTGCGGCATCTCACCATCGGGCGGTGAGCGATCCCAATCTGTTGGATGCCTTCAACCGCGATGCCGCCGTGCAGAAACGGACCGTGCCTGAAGCTGCAGAGGCAGCGACTGCCCTGTGGGGAAAGACAGCCGCAACCGCAATCGCTTGGTACGCGGTGTCGGCGTATTGCTACGGGCGGATACGGGAGTACCGGTTCTGGTTTCGGGTATTCGCCTATCTTTGCCGAAGTGGGAGCAGCGTCGGAGAGAGTTCGTCCAGGCTTTTCCCGATAGGGAAATCATGTTCGACGAGGGAACTGCCTGCTTGTCGAGAGAACGCCGGACCGAAGTCAGCCCGTCAAGGCCAGAGCCGCATCGCTATGGCGCGTGCTGCGCCAGCCTTGACTGGCAGTCTTCGGCCCGGCGGCCGCTTTGGACGCAGGCGAAACTCCGGTACGAGCCGTACCGCTCTACCCCTCGGGGTACATTACTCCGGCAATTCGTCGCCCTTGATCGGCGCCTTCCCTTTGCCGGCCCGTTTCAGGATATGCAGCGCCTTGGGAAGGTCGGCACGGGCGGCGCGTTCCTGAAAGTAGCTTTCCGTGCGCAGCGCCGAAAGCTTTTCAGCGACTGCCACGTTAATGAACTGGTTGAGCGGCACGCCTTCGCTCTCCGCCACCTTGCGCGCCTCATCCAAAAGCGAGAGCTGAAGCCGCAGTGCGAAATTGCTTCTCCTCATGTCTTTCTCTCCAATCGTCTCAGCGCCTCGCCCGGCCACAGGACCAAGATACCGAAGCGCTCGGCCACTTTGCCGAAGTCGCTTAGGTTGAACGTCACTATAGCATCCGCCCGTCCGTTTACCGCAGCTTCCAGCACCATGTCGTCGTCCGGGTCGCGCACGGCGGGTCGCCAGAGGAAGAGAAGGCGAACCGGCTCGGCGACGGCCGCCACGGCATCTAGCAACGCGTTCACATCCTCAGCGGACAGGCCGGAAGCCTCAAGGTGCTCGGGCCTTGTCATGACCGCCTGGTACTCGATCATCAACATCACCGAAGCGATGAGCGTCAGCCGGCGCTCCAAAGCCGCCACCAACAGTTGGCGCGAGGCACCGGCGTCACTTCGGATCGCCGTCACCATGGTCGCCGTATCGAGAAGCAGTCTCATGCAGGCATATTGGATATCGCGTGCGATATTGCAAGAGGACCGAGCTTTTGGTAATTTGGCCCGGCTTCGGGATCCCAAATCGCAGCGCGCAAGTATTTGCACGCCACACTACGGCCGCGCGGCAACTGAACTTGTCTTGCCGATCATCACGCCGCTCAATGCCTTTGATCTACACAGAAGAGCGGGCATGCCATGGTGGACGAGGCCAAACCTGGGAACGACAGCGCAAGTCACGATTACAGGGCTGACATGTCGGCACGAGATATGGTTGAACGAGCCGTCCTGTCGATCGCCCGTTTGTTGGGTCGGCGGGTTGCTCGGGAGCATTTCGAGGAATTGCAGGCGGCCAACGACAACAATGTCCACCTCTTGAGAAAACACCGTCAGAAGGGGAGGGTGGGGCGCGAGGAGAGGGCGTAGGGGCGCCCCGCGCTCCGGTGCTGGCCCGTTCGATGCGGGTAAGGACCGGAGGCCCGCCAAGAAATCAGTCCGGCTATTTGCGAACGATGCCGCGCAATCGACGCTGCGCCGCCGTCTCTTTGATCACGCCAGCAATTTTCCGGACAAATGCGGGGCTGAACGCGCCGATCGGCGTCGTCGTCACCAGATCATAGGCTTCATCGACCGGCACCCGGTTAAATTCGTCCAGGATCAGCCATGACGGATAGTCGAGGCCGCCGCGGCGGCATTCGATTTCGCTGATGGCGAGATGCGGGCGCGACCGGTCGGGTTTTTGCGAAGTCAGCGGAAAGAGAAACAAGGCTGCGGGCGTTGCTAGCGTCCGGACAACGATGCAAACCGGCCTCGCCTTGCGTCCGGATTCCTCGCCGGCGTCTGCTTCCCGCGCCCATAGGTAATAATATCGGAGCAGATCGCCAGCTTTAAGCATCGGGCGTGTCGCCGGAAATTATGGCATCCAGTCCTGTCATGAGTTCATTGTGGACATCATCCGGTGCGTCCTCGATCGTATAGGCGACCGAATGCGGCTGGCCGACGAGCTGGTGGTACTGAGCAGCGGACAGGATGACGAGCTTTTCCTTGCCGCGCTTGGTCAGGGCCACCGGCTCGATCAATGCCGTTTCGAGGATTTCGCCTGACACGCGATTCATGTCGGAGAATGTGAATTGCTTCATCGCCGTACTTCCTTTTAAAGTACCTATAATAGGTAATTCACGTAAGAAAAGCAAGAATGGTGGCGCCCACGCGCCACCTTTCCTATCAGCATCGACCCGCTCGAAAGAGCGGCATTGTCCGTTCATTGCTGAGTGCGGCGCGGTTGGTCTGGAACGTGTGGCCGTCCCAATCCTTCCATGTCTCCCAGCCTGGGGTCGGAGCAAGAACAGTTCCCAGCGACACGAGGTTGAACGGAGCATGAACGTCATGCGGCGTGGCGTAACCGAGCCGGAAGTCTGAGCGACCGGAAGCTTTCACGCATCTGATGTTCTGTATCCCAGGTATAGATGCCGGTCAGATTGACGTGTTCCCAGCTCAGCGGCGAGACGTGCTTGAGCGGATGATCCGGGATCTCGGTGCATTTTGCGCAAGTGGGTGACGGCCCGTTCGATATAGACCGTATTCCAATGCACGATCGCGCTAACGATGAGGTTGAGGCCGGAGGCGCGGAACGCCGCCGTCACCGCGCCGGTCGCGCCAGCCATCGATCGTATCGGAGCGGCTGACCGCCGTGACGTGCGCTGGCAGCGATGTAGATGAGCCTAAGGACCGATTAACCATAGACACAACTTCTGCTATTGCCGAACAAGCGGATATTCCTCCGGAGCTCATCATCCATGGCTATCGTTCAGTGCACGGCAGCCGGGGCTATAATACCTGCAGCGCATGGCCGAATCTGCTCGCGTTCGCCCTATTTCACGGCTTTCACTTCCACGCGCCGGTTGAGAGCGCGCCCCGAATCCGTGGCATTGTCAGCGATCGGCTCCATTAGCCCGCGGCCGTCACCACTATAAACGAGGTTGACAAAACAGATGGCTACACCGGGCTCAACGAGGCTATGTTGGGTCCCGCGGGCATGGTGGCTGATCAGGTACGCCATAGCTGCGAGTAAATGCGGCACCGCGGGCTCGGCCCGACCGGTGCAGGCCGATATTCCCAAAAACCTGCGTATGAAGTTACTCGGTCTTTCCACTTCCGCGCTGATAACCACGATGAATTCCGCGGCCGCCCTGTCGTACTGCGCGCCAGATGACGAACCTTGTCGGCAATCTACCGATTTTCCGATTCTTATTCTATTCGGAGTTCTGGTTGTGATGGCGATGGTCTCCAAAGTCATCACTATTTCCGGCAGAAACAGGGGCGAAAATAACGGAGTGGGCGGCTGCGCATAACGGGCGGCGCGCTATAAACCTGGAGCCAATGTTTTAATCACTGGGGCTGCCTATGCAGCGTTTGAGGGCAACTGTGAAGCGGCTTTTTATCGCGGTTCTGGTCGCATCTACGGTTCTTAGTTCTCAGGCTAGGTCCGCAGTCGATCCAATGATCAAGGCCGAACAGAGCGCGCTAATCAGATGTAATTTGGGGTGGGCCGCAAAACTAGCGGTCCAGCCTGGCGCCCCGAGTACCTTAGCAACAAAAGCGCAGCAATTGTGCGCAGGAGAAGACGCAACGTACGACCGCGTGGTGCGATTGTCCCTTCGTTACAAGGTGATCGCCGACAGATACATGCGCAAAATACATGCCTCTCAATTGGGGTCTAATGCAGCGATGATTGTTAAAGTCCGCGCTCTGATGAAAAAGAGAAGGCCATAACTCCCCTCGGCTGCTATGCGCAGATCGGCTTGCGGATGATAGTCTCAGTGATCGCTGCGGCCTTACTTAATGCTCTCTGAAGTCCTGCAGCGAAGCGTGACGTAGATCCTCTTCGCCGCGCATATGCTTCACGCGGCCGATTAGCCCCAGCTTGACGGGTTGTGACCTAGGAGAATCCGCTGACTAATTTCTTTGTCCAGCTTGCAATTGCGAGCCCGCAAGCGACGCCGACACAATCGGCAAACCAGTCGAACATATCCATGTCGCGGCCTATCATTTGCATGCCCTGGAGGATCTCGATCGCTGCGCCGGTAAGAGCAAGAAAAATGGTCAGTCTTGCCCTGTGCTCTGGCCAACCGAGACTGCCGATAGCCGTCAACACGACGAAAGCTGCGGCGTGATTGAGCTTGTCATCATGAGAGGTGAAGCCGAAGCCAAAATTCTGCAAAAGCCACTCCGGTGAGAGTGCGAGCACGAGGACACCGGCCAGTGTGACCAGAAAAGCAGTCCTTGCGGCGATGGGAAAAGATCTTGCACGCAAAAAAATGGGGTCACTCCTTTTCCGACGTTACAGGCCGGTACTTCGAACATAGCCGTCCGCACGTAGCGGCACATCGGAACAGAGTCCACTGCCGCGGGAGGGCTAGGCAAAAGCCATTAGCTGGCCTTCCGCGTTCAATGCGGCAGGATCAGGGCGGGCGTCAACCACCCGAGAGCTGAGCCGCTCATGCTCCAGCATTTTCGGCACGCGCCGTCTGCACCATTCGCGAAGTTCGTCGCGCGAGCCCGAGAGCTGCTCTCTCGTTGGCGACCAGGTGGGCATCATCGGCGGAATGAACTCGGGACGGCCGGCGCCGGTACTACAATTTTACGCACCCAGTCAATACTAGGCACAAAGCTTATATTAGCCAGAGCGAACGGAACGTGATTCTGGAAGGGAAGCCGCGATGCTGCGGACCGCGTCCTTCATCTGCGACCGCACAAGATTGTCAACAATCTGTAAAAGTTTTGTTGACAGATAATAGATTTGAGCCCTCACTCACAAAACTCCGCGTATCGGTCGAGTTCTGTCGCAACAATGCGCGGCCTCCAAAGGGGAAAGAACAATGATCAATAGACGTTCAATAGTCACATTCGCCGCGCTCGGCACCGTCTCTGCGCTGGCAATCATGGCCGGCGGCACAATCACGGTGCACGCCGCCAACAAGGAACTCAAGATCGGCTTTGTCGGCGTGACGAGTGGCGCGGCCGCTGCGTGGGGCACATCCAACGTCCGCTCGATGCAGACGCGCGCCGCCTGGATCAACGAAACCGGCGGTGTGAAGATTGGTGACGAGACCTATGACATCAAAATCGTCACCTTCGACGATCAGAAGGACCCCAAGCGGGCGATCGCCGGCATGGAGAAGATGGCCCAGGAGGGCATCCACTACGTCGTCGGTCCGAATGTTGACGATGGCGCGGCGGCGGTGCGTCCCGTGGCAGAATCCAAGGGCATCATCTATTTTCCCTACGCATTCCCGAAGGAACTCTACACCCCACCGGCGTCCAACGCTGTGCTCGGCATGATCGCCAACTACCAGTCAGCTCCGGCGATCTACAAATATCTCATGGAAAACAGGGGCGTGAGAAAAGTTGCCTTTGTCGCCGCCAACGAATCCGATCCGCTGAGCCAGCGGGATGGCGGTGTTGCCGCGGCAAAGGCGCTCGGACTTGAGGTTGTGGCTGCCACGGACGTCTACCAAAACGATACCCGCGATTTCACACCGGTACTGACGCCGATCGTTCTGCAAAAACCGGACCTGCTGGTGCTTTCGGGTGTCGCGCCCGGCAATGCGCCGCTGCTGATCCGCGCCGCGCGCGAGCTCGGCTACGAAGGTCTGATCTCCACCGAAACGGCGCAGGATGCCAAGGTGCTGGAAGAGGGCGCGGGTGAGTTGGCCAACGGCTTCATCTCAGTCGGCGGCGCATCGACGCCCGAAATCGCGTCCGACATGATGAAGGAGTTCGTCGACCGCTATAAGAAAATGTTCGGCGAATACAATGACGAGTCCAACACCAAGGTCTACGCGCTCGAATACATCATCGAGACGCTGAAGGCGAACCCGGCCGCGATCGACAATGTCGAGGAGTTCAAGAAGACGATCGACACTTTCTCGGCGCCCAATCCCTATCTGAAGGGCGATGCCAAGCTGACCTATGTCGGAATGACGTCGTTTGGCCAGAAGCGCCAGCTTTCGGTCCCGATGGTGGTCACGGAATACCGCGACGGCAAGTTCGAGACGCTCTTCGTCGCTCAAGTCGATTGACGCAACTGCACTGAAGCGGATTGCCGCAGAGGCTCGTGCATTCGTCTTGAGCCTCTGAATGGCCGGGGAACCATCCTGATGGAACAAGTCATCGCCAACGGGCTCTATCTTGGCGCGCAATACGCCTTGATCGCGCTCGGTCTGACCCTGATCTTCGCGCTGATGAACGTGCTTAACTTTGCCCATGGGCAGATGTACGTTCTCGGCGGCTTCATCACCTACACCGTCTATGGCCAGCTCGGCATGCCTTTCGTCGTCGCGCTCGTTGCGTCCGGGATCACGCTGCTGGTTATTGGAGCGCTGGTCGAGAAATTCCTTTTCAGAACGGTGATCAAGCGAAGCGTGCGGGAGGAAAGTACGATGCTTCTCGCGGCGGCGGTCGCATTCTTCCTCGACGCCGTGATCCTCCTCCTGTTCGGTGAAAAGCAGCGCGGCGTGCCGAAGATCGTCAACGGCGTCTTCGTCTCCGACAGCCTCATAATGCCTTACGACCGGCTGCTGGTCGGCGCACTCGCCATACTGTTCATCGCCTCCTTCGTGCTTTTCATGCAGTACAGCAAGCCGGGACGCGCCATGCGGGCGCTGGCGCAGGACCGGGTCGCGGCGCAGCTTATGGGCGTCGAGGTCGACCGCTATTCGATGATCGGCTTTGCGCTCGGCGCCATGCTTGCCGGCATAGTCGGCGGGCTGCTGGTCGCCATCACCGGCGTCAATTCGGGCATCGGCGGCCCGATCTCGATCAAGGCGTTCTTGATGGTGATGATCGGCGGGGCCGGCGTGGTCAGCGGAGCGATCGCCGGCGGCTTCATCCTCGGCATGATGGAATCGGTCGGCCTGACGGTGCTACGCCAATATGGCGACGTCACTTATCTCGTCATCTTCGCCGCGCTGATGGTGTTCCTGAGCATCCGCCCGAACGGGCTCATGGGCAAGCCGTGGGGGTGATCGACATGAAGCGTACACGTAACATCCTCGGCGTCGCTGTCTTCCTGCTGGTCGTACTCATCGGCGTGCCCTGGCTGATCGAGGCGACCGGTCGGCTCGACCTCTACTACACGCTGACTTCGGTCGCGCTGCTCAGCATCGCCAGCGCCGGGGTATGGGTGACTTTCTACATCGGCCGCATCAATATCGGCCAGGGCGCCTTCGCGCTTATGGGCGGCTATGTTTCGGCCATCCTTGTCGTCCAGCATGGTGTGTCGTTCTGGCTGACACTGCCGCTGGCTGGGCTGTTCTGCGCCGCTGCAAGCGTGCTGATCGGGCTGCCCATCCTCAGGCTTCGCGGCGTCTATTTCGCCATGGTCACGCTGGTTTTGACCGAAGTGGCGCGGCTGCTCGCGCTGGCACTGCCGATCACCAACGGAGCCAAGGGCATGGTCAGCATTCCGCTCCCCGGCGGCATCTCGATCTTCGGGCTGAGCATCCTTCCGGATTTCGCGACGCTCGCCAATCCGCGTCCCGCCTTCTATCTCGTCTCGGTTGCGCTGATGGTGCTGTGCTTTGCCGGGCTTTACCGCCTTGTCCATTCGCGCATCGGCAAACTCTGCCAGTCGTTGCAGCAGAACGAGGAACTGGCCTCCTCGATCGGCGTCAACATCGCCTATTTGCGCGTCATCGCCTATGCCATCTCCTCATTCCTCGGCGGTCTCGGCGGTGCGATGTTCGTCGCCATCTCGCAATCGATCTATCCGTCGAGCTTCACCGTCACCGACTCGGTGAACTTCATGCTGAACTGCTTCCTCGGCGGGCTCGGCCACGTCTTCGGGCCGATGATCGGCACCTTCGTGCTCTATTTCGGCTGGGATTTCCTGTTCGAGACCGGCGAGTTCCAGTTGCTGATCTTCTCTTCGGTGCTGATCGCGCTGATGCTGTTCCTTCCCAACGGCCTGCTCAGCCTCAGGCTGTTCGGCAAGAAGCAGGGCTACGACCATGACTGAGCTTCTCCAGATCAAGGCAGTGACCAAACGCTTCGGCGGGCTGGTCGCGGTCAACAATGTTTCCTTCGCGGTCCGCGAACGCGAGATCCTTTCCGTCATCGGCCCCAACGGCGCCGGCAAGTCGACGCTGTTCAAGCTGATTTCCTCTTTCCTCAATCCGACCTCGGGCGAAGTGCTGTTCCGGGGAGAGCGGATTTCAGGCCTGGCGCCGCATATCGTCGCCCGGAAGGGCGTGGTGCGCACGTTCCAGGAGACGACGATCTTCAAGGGCATGACGGTGCGCGACAATGTCATAATCGCGCATCACCTGCGTTCCAATGCCAGCCTTGCCGGCTTCTATCTCGGCACGAATACCGCACGGCGCGACGAGGATGAATTCGGCCGCTCGGCCGACGAGATCATCGACTTCCTGGGTCTCGGCGCGCAACGGCATGAGATCGCCAGCACGCTGCCGCACGGCCATCTGCGCGCGCTCGGGATTGCCATCGGGCTCGCCACGAACCCGACCGTGCTTCTGCTCGACGAGCCCTTCGCCGGCATGAACCATGACGAAACCGTGCGCGCGGTGGAGATGGTGCGCGGCGTGCGGAAGCGCGGCGTGACTGTCCTGCTGGTCGAGCACGATATGCCCGCCGTCATGAACATTTCCGACCGCATCGTCGTCCTGAACTTCGGTGTGAAAATCGCCGAGGGAACGCCGAAGGAAATCCAGGAGAACGAAAAGGTCATCGAGGCCTATCTCGGCGCCGAAGATGAGACGATCGGATTTTAGCCATGAGCGAACTGCTGAAAATCTCGGACGTCGAACTCTACTACGACCATGTCTATGCACTGAAGGGTGTGTCGCTGAGCGTCAACGAGGGCGAGACGGTAGCGCTGATCGGCGCGAACGGCGCGGGCAAATCTTCGATCCTGCGCGCCATCACCGGCCTGAAGAAGGTCCGCAGCGGCGAGATTCATTTCCAGGGCCACCGCATCGACGGAACGCGCCCGGACGAGCTGGTCAGGATGGGCATCGCCATGGTACCTGAGGGTCGGCGCGTCTTTTCCTACATGACGGTGCGCGACAATCTGATGATGGGCGCCTTCACCCGAACCGACAAGGCCGAAATCGCAAGGACGCTGGACATGGTGCTCGGGCGCTTCCCGCGCCTGAAGGAACGCTATTCCCAGACGGCGGGTACGATGAGCGGCGGCGAACAGCAGATGCTGGTGATCGGGCGGGCGCTGATGGCCAAACCGAAGCTTCTGCTGCTCGATGAACCCTCGCTCGGCGTCGCGCCGAAGCTCGTTCAGGACATCGCCCGCTCGATCGTCGCGATCAACCGCGACGAAAAGGTCAGCGTGCTGCTGGTCGAGCAGAATTCGCGCATGGCGCTGCGCATCTCGCAGCGTGCCTACGCACTGACGACCGGAAAGATCGCGCTGGCCGGACATTCGGCTGAGCTGCTTGGCGACGACCGGGTCAAGAAACTCTATCTCGGCGGCGAAATATGAAAGCGCAAATGGACGTACTCGTCGTCAATCCCAACACCACCGCGTCGATGACCGAAAAGATCGGCGAGGCGGCGCGCCGCGCGGCTTCGGCCGGCACCAGGATCATCGCCGTCAATCCGAACGACGGGCCGCCGAGCGTCGAAGGCTATTTCGACGAGGTCTTCGCCATCCCGGGAATGATCGGCGAGATCCAAAAACATCCGGCGGCGAGCGCCTGCGTCATCGCCTGCTTCGACGACACCGGCCTCGACGCAGTACGCTGCGTCGGCGAGATGCCGGTGGTCGGTATCGGCGAAGCGGCGTTTCACATGGCGAGCTTGATTGCCGGCAAGTTCAGCGTGGTGACGACACTGTCGCGTTCGGTGCCGGCGATCGAGCACAATCTGGTGCGGTACGGCCTCGCCAGCCGCTGCGCCAGGGTGCGGGCCAGCGACGTTCCCGTTCTGGAGCTCGAAGTGCCCGGCTCCAACGCCCGCCATCGAATTTCGGAGGAGATCGAGCGCGCCATCCGCGACGACCGGGCCGAAGCGATTGTGCTGGGATGCGCCGGCATGGCCGACCTCGCCGCCGCGCTCAGCCGCGAACATAGGCTTCCCGTGCTCGACGGCGTCGCCTGCGCAGTAAAACTCTGTGAGAGCCTCGTCGGCCTTGGCCTGTCGACCTCAAAGCGCGGCGGCTACCAGGTTCCACTCGAAAAATCCTTCGCCGGAATCTTTGCGTCCTTTTCGCCCTCCGGCCGTGTATCCTGATGCGTGCAAAATTGTTGACATTCCCACACAGGATGTTCGATGTCCGGCCGGAAACGCGGTGTTCGCGCCGCTAAGCGATCCGGCCGCCGGGACAATGAGACGATGGACCTGCTTGGGCCAAAGCCACGGGATGGCGACAAGCCGACGATGCGCTGGTTTCCGGTCTATGCCGGCCTGCGCGACGCCATCGTCAGCCACCGCCTCGCACCGGGCACAAAACTACCCGAGGACGAACTCGCCTCGATCTATTCGGTGAGCCGCGCGGTGATACGCGCGGCGCTGCAGGCGCTGTCGCATGACCGCTTGGCTCGGCTCGAGCCGAACCGCGGCGCGTTCGTCGCCCAGCCGACCAAGCAGGAAGCGCGCGAGGTGTTCGAAGCGCGGGCGCTGATCGAGCCCAAGGTCGCCGCGCTTGCCGCCGAAGTGGCAAAGCCGGCCGAGATCGCGCAACTGCGGCTTCATCTCGAAAAAGAGCACGAGGCCCTGCATGCCGGCCGCGACAGCGACGCCATCATGCTGTCGGCAAAATTCCATGTCGGCATCGCCCAAATCGCCGGCCATTCTATCCTGACCGGTTTCGTCAAAGACCTGCTGTCGCGGTCGTCGCTGATCATCGCGCTCTACTGGCGCCGCCGCGACACCACCTGCGAAAGCCACGCCCATCACGCCCTCGTCGATGCCATCGAAAAGCACGACGCACAAAACGCGTCCGACCTGATGCAAAGTCACCTCGTCGAACTTCTGTCGGGCCTTGATCTGTCGCTTGGCGAGAAGAAGCCCGAGAGCCTGTCGGACATCTTGCGCTGATCTGCGCTGTCAAACTCTTCGCCAAGCTTCGCATTGCACATGTCGTCGCGATGCTGGACGAATATCGGATCACCCGCAACCGACACCGGCCAACGAAGCTCGCGCGTAAGTGGCTCTCAAAGCTGGTAAAGCCGAAGTGCCATATTGGATCGCCCCCGATCGGGCGCTCACGGCGACGCCAGGATGCACGTCACCCCGCAATCCTGACCTGGCGCCTACCTCTGAAACGTCCCAATGCGACGTTTCTACTTGCCAGTAACGCGACGTTCGAACTTGGTTGCAACATGATCCCAGGTTGATTGGCGATCCTGCCCCCCGTCCACCCGGTTCCGAAACGGCACCATGCGCCATCTCGGGACGTTCGCCAATGCGGCGGGAACTTCGCGATCCGACCCTTCTCGGACGTTCCCTGAATGCAAGATCACGGGCAGGTTCTGACCCTATTCCCGACCTTGACAGCCAAGTGCAATATGCGCCAGTTGCGTCTTCGGTCGTTGCAAGCCTTGACACGATATGATTCAGCATTGTTGGGCGGCAGCCCGAGGATTCAAACCGATATTCGCCTCGCTGGAATGTCTAACGCGACTCCGTCATGATGTCCCAGCCCTGTCGAGCGACGCTGCCAAAGCCGTTGACGCCAACGCAGGTGATGAGGGCAGGCTAGACCAGTGCAGCAGATCCGCCCGGCGACTTTTCTTTTTGCGGCCCGAGCCCTGCGCGACATGGGCGACGGCTTCGTGGCCGTTCTGTTGCCGGTCTATCTCCTCGCATTAGGCTTCGCGCCTCTGCAGGTCGGCATCATTGCAACCGGATCGCTGCTCGGTTCAGCGCTCTTGACCATCGCCGTCGGGCTCCTTGGTGCCCGACACGATCACCGCCAACTCCTGCTTGCCGCCGCCAGTCTGATGGTGGCCACGGGTGTGGCCTTTGCTGTGGTCCACGACTACGCGCTGCTCTTGGTGATCGCCTTCGCAGGCACCATCAACCCGTCGGCCGGCAGCGTCAGCGTATTCGTGCCCTTGGAGCATGCCGTGCTCACACGCGAAGTCACTGACGCCGCGCGGACCAAGATGTTCGCGCGCTACAGCCTTGTGGGTGCGCTCGCAGCCGCGGTTGGCGCGCTCGCTTCGGCAACCCCTGATCTTCTGGCGCAAGCCGGCCTCGACCAACTCACCGGCATCAAGGCGATGTTCGTGCTCTATGCGTTGCTGGGCCTGCTCGGCGGTCTCCTTTACGCGCAGATCCCGCAGCGCCGTCCAACGTCGGACTCCGGCAGCACGTCCGCGCTTGGCCCCTCGCGGAATATCGTTTTCAGGCTTGCGGCCCTTTTTAGCCTTGATGCCTTTGCCGGCGGCTTCCTCGTCCAGTCGCTGCTTGCCCTGTGGCTTTTCGAAAAATTCGACCTGTCGCTTTCGGAAGCGGGCTTTTTCTTCTTCTGGTCCGGGGTGCTTTCGGCGTTCTCATTCCCCGTTGCCGCCTGGCTGTCGCGGCACATCGGACTCATCAACACGATGGTGTTCACACACATTCCGTCCAGCATCGCCCTGATGCTGGCGGCGCTTGCGCCGACGCTCCCTCTGGCCCTCGCCCTGCTGCTGATCCGTGCCGCGCTTTCGCAGATGGACGTCCCGACGCGCTCATCTTACGTCATGGCGGTCGTCACCGAGGCGGAGCGGGCAGCCGCCGCGAGCTTCACATCGGTACCGCGCAGTTTGGCTGCCGCAGCCAGTCCCGCCCTGGCGGGCGCTCTGTTCGCTGCCTCGTTCCGGGCTTGGCCCCTGATCATCTGCGGTGCACTGAAGATCGCTTACGATCTGCTGCTGCTGATGCAGTTCCAGAACGTCAAGCCGCCAGAGGAACGGTGATATTTGGGTTGCTTGACCCGGAGGGGTCAATCGCGAAGGCAAACGTTGGAAAGGTCGTCGATCACTTCGGCTCTGACTCCGGACTTATCGAATGCCTAATGTGACCCGACATCCTCGACGCGATGCCTGCAGACCATCACCCGCAGCGCAGCAGACAACGAAAGTCTCCGCTGGTTTCTGCCGATCAGGCAGGCCGTGCTTTGTAAAAGCGGCACCAGCCATCGGGGCTGATTTCACCCGCGACAATCTCGGATGCATTCGGCTTCAGGAAATGGGTGCACCCGGCGCAGCGGCGACCTTGTTTGGAACATCCTAATAAAGCGCCACAGGCTTTGGGGTTGTTTCGGCGCCGCGCGCCGCAGGCTGACCTGTCATGCAGGAAGCAAGCCCACCTGCACCGGCAAATCGCCGCGCCGGTCGTCGACACCTTAAGAAATTTCCGGCGAGACAGCGCTTGGCCTGGCTCACGTTGTGCCGACCCGCATAGTGCTCCTTCCGCGCAAGACGTCGATCGGTTCACTCCTCCTGCCAGGGGTCGATCAAGTTAAGGACCCGACGTCTCCTCCCGGCTCGAGGTCTATTTCCATAAAACCGTGCGTCACCGTCCTGCTTCCTTGATCCCTTGCCTTCCTTTACAATCTCTTCCGGACACAGAGGAGTTCCGCCATGAGCGAAGACGCCGTCAATATGTCGATCCGCAAGTTCCTGAAGGAAGTCGGCGTCACCTCCCAGCGCAAGATCGAGGAGACGGTGCGCGAAGGCCAAATCGGCGGCAAGAAGCTGAAGGTCCGCATGACGCTGACGGCGGAAGGCACCGGCCTCAACCACGTGGTGGACGGCGAGATCGAACTTCCATAAGCCGGGCGAAGCGACCTAGCGAAACGGCCGACGCGGCCGAAAGCGGTCGAGACGGATCAGCGGTTGGAATGGCGTCTGGCCGGGTCGATGTAGTACCGCTCACCCCACGCTCCTGCGACTCTGAGGGAACGGAAAGACCGACCCTAAGCGGAAGCTCGCTGGCTCCGGGCTCAATTCACGGCCATCACCCTTTACGTGTTTGAGCGTGAACCGCTGGAGGCTTCGTCGCCGTTGTGGACTCATCCCAGGGTGACCATCACACCTCATGTCGCGAGCTTCTGGGTGGATTCTGGAATCGACCAGGTCGCCGATCTCTGCGGTCAAGTCGCAAGAGGAGAGCCTCTGTCCAACAAAATCGACCTCGAACGGGGTTATTGAATCGAAGTAGTGTGTTTACCCATTTAAGCAGCTTCCGATCTTATGAAGCGCGGACATCAGCGCGCGCGTCACCCGGCTAATGCATCATCAGCGTGAGCATGCTTTCAAAGAGCCAAGCGAGAACCTTTCCGTCAACCACGGCGAGCGCGGCAACGGAAATTCGTAGCCAGACATCGGCGATTTAAGGCTAAGACCGGCAAGGCATGCTTTCCAAGAGCCGCTATTATGACGTGGAAACCATGAATATTATTCTTGATATTGCAAAGCTGATGCTCGAAATAGCAAATATACTTGTACGCCAGCGTCATATGAGAGCGTAGGGAGGGGCGAGGTCCGATTTGCAGGCTGGAAGAGGTACCTTTCTCACGTTCACCACGCGCCGAGGCCGCATTGAAACATGCTCTTTTCGTCACGGCTTAATAGGAACTGCAGCGCAACGGGTGGGGCTTGCAGCTGGTCCGCGTTATTGCTGTTCGAGTAGGTGACAACGGCGGTCCGGAAAACAACGTTCCACGCTTTTGCCTGATGCGCTGAGTTTTCACACGGCTCGGTGGGAAGCGGCTTCAAGAAGCGCAGCACGTTAGCCGTCTGGGACACCCAATAGCAAATGCTTAAACAGTTATGGGGCGTTCGTGCGGCGAAGGGAATTCCGCTTTCACACGAACAGAAAGTCATGTGCGGTCAACGTGCTCGTGAAGTTATCGAGTGTGACTTGATCCGCTCCTGCGGTAATGATGGTTCCAGTTCCAATTCTGGTGATTGTGAGATCATTGAAAGATTGCACATCCTCCACGCCGCAAAACTCAATTTTGTCCTTTTGGCTCTGGCTGAAGTCTTCGATTCTGTTATTGATTCCGACTGTCATTGGACCATCGTCCTTGAATACAAACAGATCGCTCCCGCCTTGAGCCTGAGCGCTGTCAAATTCCCCATCGCCCCACATTAGGTTACTGACCAAGCTGCCGGGGGCAGCGGTCCCAGCGTACAGGGTATCGTTGGCGCCCTTGGCGGAGTCAAAGAAAACAAATGCATCGCCGAAGAGAGAGTTGATAACCTGGCCACCGCCAGTGTTGTTGCCGCCGATCAGGGTGTCGTTGCCGCCCTGAGCAGAGTCGTGCATATTTGCCCCGTCGCCCACGAGAGAATTGTCAACTAGGGAACCGCCACCGCCAGTGTTGTTGCCGCCGATCAGGGTATCGTTGCCGCCCCGAGCGGAGTTGAACATGTTTGCTGCCTCGCCCCAGACTTCATTGAAAACGCCGGCATCGCTGCTGCTGTTGCTGACGCCAATCAGGGTATCGTTGCCGCCCCGAGCGAAATCGAATTGGAACAGCGCGTCACCCGAGAGAAGATGGCGGACGTCGCCACCGGTGACGTTGTTGGGCCCGGTTAGGGTATCATTTCCACCCCGAGCATGGTCGAACATGCTGCCGCCAGCATCCCCAAACAAGCCGTTTACACTGTTGTCGCCCACAAGGACGTCATCGGTGCCCCTTTGATGGTCCGTTAAATCTCCCGGAGTAAATGGAACGCGCTTGGACATCCTGCCCTCCTGCTGGACTGTGCCTCCGGCCGACTACAATCTTAGACTAAGATATCAAACATGGAAAGCAAGTCACCATCAGCGGATAGCGACGGCCGCACACCACCTCACTTCTATCGGAAACCAGACGCCGGTCACCAAAACAGTCCGCAGCGTTCGCCGCCAATCCAGCGTGGACAGGGCAGGCGGCGTCTTTGCCTGCCGATCCAGTGGTGGCAGGAGGTGGAGTGCCGCGAACTGGAGGGCGCACCCCGTCATCTGGCGGGAAGCGGAGCGGCCGTTCAGGCCTCTACTACGATTGTCGGCGCGCCGGGCCTGGCATGGCCGATGATGCGAGCCGAAGGATAGCCGTCCGCGACGATCCTCTCGACGAGCGCCGCTGCGTGGTCGGTCTGGCAAGCAACCAGCAACCCGCCCGAAGTCTGTGGATCCGTGAGAAGATGGCGTCGCCACTCGGGCATGCCGGGAGGTAAGCTTACCGCGTCGCCATAGCTCGCCCAGTTGCGCCGCGATGCGCCGGTGACGTGGCCGTCCACTGCGAGCGAGGCAGCTTCGGAAAAGAGCGGCACGTCGTGGCTGCAAATTATCAGCGTGCACCCGGAACCGCGTGCCATCTCGAGGCCATGTCCGAGCAAGCCAAATCCGGTCACGTCGGTGACGGCGTGGACGCTCGCGTCCTGCGCCAGCTCCGATCCGATCCGGTTGAGAAGGGTGGTGGAGGCGATCATTTCGCGATAGCCGCTCTCGGAAAGCGCCTGCTTCTTGATGGCGGCGGAATAGATGCCGACGCCGAGCCCCTTCGTCAGGATCAAGGCGTCACCCGGCTTGGCGTCAGAATTGCGTCGGATATCTCCGGGTCGGCATGTGCCGATGACTGCGAGGCCATAAATCGGCTCCGGCGAGTCGATCGAGTGGCCACCTGCAACCGGGATTCCGGCGTCGGCGCAGACAGCTTCGCCACCTTTCAGGATTTCGCGGACCATGAGCGTCGGGATCTTGTCGAGAGGCATCCCGAGGATCGCCAGCGCCATGATCGGCCGGCCACCCATCGCATAGATATCGGACAGGGCGTTGGTTGCGGCAATCCGGCCGAAATCGTAGGGGTCATCTACCATAGGCATGAAGAAGTCGGTGGTCGCAATGACGCAAGTCGCGCCGTCGAGTTGCCAGACTGCGGCATCGTCGCCGGTCTCCGTGCCGACGAGAAGCTGATGATAGGGACTGGCAGCCGCCGGATTAGCGAGAAGCTGCTGCAGCACTGACGGTGCCAGCTTACAGCCGCAACCGCCGCCATGGGCGAGGCTGGTCAGGCGAACAACGGGCGCATCGGTTATTTCGGGCGAGAGGGCGATTGCCATAGTCGTCGAGCCTCCTCTGCTGGCACGCTTTAGTAGGGATCAAGGTCAACCAGAATGGAAAATACGATCGCGCCAACGCACGGCGCGTTTGGAGCACGCTTGCTCTCAGCGGATTTCATTAAGTTGGGAAAGGCAAGCACCGTATCCGGCGTGCGAGGCATCGCCGTCATTGGGTATCGATCGAAAGGCGCCCCGACCCGCGGGAGCTGTTTCATCACCACGCTTTACTGTACGGTAATGCGTTCGTTTTCGTCAATCGCAGTCGCGGTCACGAAAAGATGACGAGAATATTCAACAATAATACACAATGCCGATTTGCGGGCACAAACCTGTTGCAGGAAGGCGGTTCGGAGGGGCACTTTTGCTGCACCGTACGCACCTGGTTCTTTGGCATTGATTTTATTTGGTCCGAGACTAGTTACTCGGATTAAACCGTTGGTTCGAGTTGCCTTGTGGGGCACCGGCTTCGGGAGGAACCCATGAACATCGATCTTTCTCGACGCGCGTTCCTGCAAACAGCAGGCGCGGGTCTCGCCGGTACTACGCTTGGAGCCCTCGGCTTCGGCGATAGCGAGGCCGCACACGCGGCGGCTATACGGCCCTTCAAGCTCGCGAACACCACCGAAACACGCAACACCTGTCCATACTGCTCGGTGGCTTGCGGCATAATCTTGTATTCGAAGGGCGATCTCAGAAAGGGCGAGCCGGCCGAGATAACCCATATCGAGGGTGACACTGATCATCCGACCAATCGCGGCACCTTGTGCCCCAAAGGGTCGGCCCTGCTCGGATTTGTCAAGTCGCCGACCCGTCTGCAACATCCGATGATCCGCAAACCGGGCTCGGACAAGTTCGAGCCGATAAGCTGGGAAGACGCGCTCGGCCGCATCGCCCGCCTGATGAAGGACGATCGCGACAAGAACTTCGTCGCGACGAACAATGACGGCGTGACGGTCAACCGGTGGATCACCACCGGCTTCCTCGCCGCCTCGGCTTCGACCAATGAAACCGCGTTCGCGACCTACAAGGTGGTCCGCAGCGCGGGCATGCTGGTGTTCGACAACCAGGCACGTGTCTGACACGGCCCGACGGTGGCGAGTCTCGCCCCAACATTCGGCCGCGGCGCAATGACCAATTCCTGGACCGACATCAAGAACACGGATCTCGTCGTCATCATGGGCGGCAATGCCGCGGAAGCGCATCCTTGCGGCTTCAAATGGGTCACAGAGGCGAAGGCCAACCGCGGCGCCAAGCTCATCGTCATCGACCCGCGCTTTACGCGCTCGGCTTCGGTGTCGGATCTTTACGCGCCGATCCGCCAGGGAACGGACATCGCCTTCCTGCTCGGGCTGATCAACTACTGCATCCAGAACGATAAGGTGCAATGGGACTATCTGAAGGCCTTCACCAACGCGACATATGTCGTCAAGGAGGGCTTCACCTATCAGGACGGCCTCTTCTCCGGCTATAACGAGGCGAAGCGAGACTATGACAAGTCCAGTTGGGACTATGACATAGGCACGGACGGCTTTGCCGTTGTCGACGCGACATTGGCCAATCCCCGCTGCGTCTGGAATCTGCTCAAGAAGCATGTCGCGGTCTACACGCCGGAGATGGTCGAGCGCATCTGCGGCACACCGAAGGACCGGTTCCTGAAGGTGGCCGCGATGGTCGCCGAGACATCGGCTCCGACCAAGGCGATGACCTCGATGTACGCGCTCGGCTGGACCCAGCACTCGAAGGGCTCGCAGAACATCCGCGCCATGGCGATGCTGCAGCTTGTTCTCGGCAATATCGGTATACGCGGCGGCGGCATGAACGCGCTTCGCGGTCACTCCAACATCCAGGGGCTGACCGACCTCGGGCTGATGTCGAACCTGCTGCCCGGTTATCTGACGCTGCCGACTGAGAAGGAGGTCGATCTGGCAGCCTACATGTCGACCCGAGGCTTCAAGCCGCTCCGGCCGAACCAGATGAGCTACTGGCAGAACTATAGGAAGTTCTTCGTAAGCTTCCAAAAGTCAATGTGGGGCAACGCGGCAACGCCGGAGAACGGCTTCGCCTACGACTACCTGCCGAAGCTCGACCTGCCGGGCTACGATCTGCTGCGGGCTTTCGAGTTGATGCACCAGGGCAAGATGAACGGCTATTTCTGCCAGGGCTTCAACCCGCTACAGGCAGCCCCGAACAAGAAGAAGGTGATCGAGTCCCTCTCGAAGCTCAAATACCTCGTCATCATGGATCCGTTGGACACGGAGACGGGCCGGTTCTGGGAGAACCACGGGCCGTACAACGATGTCGATCCGTCGCAGATTCAGACGGAAGTCTACCAGCTTCCCTCCACCTGCTTCGCCGAGGACGACGGCTCGCTGGTCAATTCGGGGCGCTGGCTGCAGTGGCATTGGGCCGGCGGCACGCCCCCCGGCGACGCCAAACGCGATACCTGGATCATGGCGCAGCTCTATCTGCGCCTGAAGGAGCTCTACACCAAGGAAGGTGGCGCCTTCGCGGATCCGATCGTCAAGCTCAACTGGCCTTATGCCGATCCCGGCGATCCGAAGGCCGAGGAGCTTGCCCAGGAGATCAATGGTAGGGCGCTCGCCAGGGTAACCGACACGGCCGACCCGACAAAGGTGCTGGCCGAGGCCGGAAAGCTCTTGCCGGGCTTCGCCGCGCTGCGCGACGACGGCTCCACCTCCTGCGGCTGCTGGATCTATTCCGGCTGCTTCAACGAAAACGGCAACAACATGGCCAGGCGGGACACCACCGATCCTGACGAAACCGGCGCCTACTCCAAATGGGCGTTCTCATGGCCCGCCAACCGCCGCATTCTCTACAACAGGGCGTCGGCTGACCTCAGCGGAAAGCCTTGGGATCCAAGCCGCAAGGTGATTGAATGGGACGGCACGAAATGGTCGGGCTACGATGTCCCCGACATCTTGCCAACGGCAAAGCCCGATCAAGTAGGCCCGTTCATCATGAATCCGGAAGGCGTCTCGCGCCTCTTCACCCGGGGCATGATGCGCGACGGACCATTCCCTGCGCATTACGAGCCATTCGAGTCGCCCATCGCGAACCCGATAGCTCCCAAAGTTCGCGGCAACCCCGCAGCGCGGGTGTTCGAAGGCGATATGGCCCAGTTCGCCGAATCGGCTTCGCAGGAGTTCCCCTACGCGGCGACCTCCTACCGGCTGACCGAGCATTTCCACTTCTGGACCAAGCACGTCATCACCAATGCGGCGATGCAGCCGGAGTTTTTCGTGGAAATTTCGGAACAGCTTGCGGCCGAGAAGGGCATCACCAAAGGCGGCTGGGTGCGCGTCTGGTCGAAGCGCGGTTCCATTGTGGCGAAGGCCATGGTGACCAAGCGGATCAGGCCGCTCACCTGCGATGGCAAGACCGTCCACATCGTCGGAATACCATTGCATTGGGGCTTCACGGGAGCGGCGAAGAAAGGCTTTGGCCCGAACATGCTCACCCCCTTTGTCGGTGACGCCAACATCGAGACGCCGGAATACAAGGCGTTCCTTGTCAATATCGAGCCCATCGCCGGGCCGGTAGCGTAGGAGGAGTAAGCGATGTTTCCTCCACTTCCAAATCCTTCGACGACGGATACCGCACCCCGTTTTTCCGACAAGGACCTCATCCGCCGCTCTGCCTCGACGGTTCCCGCGCCCGAGCAGCAATTGACGGAAGTCGCCAAGCTCATCGATGTTTCGAAATGCATCGGCTGCAAGGCGTGCCAGACGGCCTGCATCGAGTGGAATGACACGCATCCGGAGATCGGCTTCAATGCCGGCGTCTATGAGAATCCTGCCGATCTGACGCCGGACATGTTCACGCTGATGCGCTACAGCGAATGGGACAATCCCGAGACGAACGAACTCGAATGGCTGATCCGCAAGGATGGCTGTATGCACTGCGCTGACCCGGGCTGCCTCAAGGCTTGTCCGGCACCAGGCGCCATAGTGCAGTATTCGAACGGCATCGTCGATTTCGTCCATGAGAACTGCATCGGCTGCGGCTATTGCATCAAGGGTTGCCCGTTCAACATTCCGCGCATCTCCAAAGTCGATCACACGGCCTACAAATGCACGCTCTGCTCCGACCGCGTGGCTGTCGGCCAGGGACCAGCCTGCGCCAAGGCCTGCCCGACCCAGGCGATCGTGTTCGGCACAAAAGACGAGATGAAACAGCACGCCGACGGCCGCATCAAGGACCTGAAATCGCGCGGCTATTCGAATGCCGGCCTCTACGATCCGCCCGGCGTCGGAGGGACGCATGTGATGTATGTGCTGCACCATGCCGACCAGCCGGAACTCTATTCTGGTCTGCCGAAGGAGCCAAAGATCAGTCCGCTCGTGGAGGCGTGGAAGGGGGTAACCAAATATGCCGGCCTCACCATTCTCGGCGTGGCGGCCGGCGTCGGCCTGCTTCACCATCTGGTGATGGGACCGAACAGGGTCTCCGAGGCGGATGAGGAGCATGCCGAAGAGCTGACGGAAGGCGACATCGATGGCCGCATATGACGTGAAGCCGAACGAGCAGGTACATCCCGGCAAGCCAGTCATCGTGGACCGCTACACGGTGAGCGCGCGGATCAACCATTGGATCACGGCGGCCAGCCTGATCCTGCTCGCCTTGTCCGGCCTTGCCATGTTTCACCCGAGCCTGTTCTTCCTGTCGGGGCTGTTTGGCGGCGGCCAGTTCACGCGCTTCATTCACCCATGGATCGGCGTCTTGCTCTTCTTCAGCTTCCTTGGCCTTTTCCTTCGGTTCTGGAAGGCCAATTTGTGGAGGCCCGAGGACGGAACGTGGCTCGCCCGTTTCCGTGACGTATTGTCCAATCACGAGGACAACGTCCCCGACGTCGGCAAGTACAATGCCGGCCAGAAGCTCGTCTTCTGGTCAATGTCGATCCTCATCATCATCCTGATTTCGAGCGGCATCGTCATCTGGCAACAATATTTCGCCGCTTACACCACAATCGGCCAGCAGCGGATGGCGCTTCTTGTTCATTCGATCGCTGCCGTGGCGATCATCGGCGTCTGGATTATCCATTTCTATTCGGCCATCTGGGTACGCGGCACCATTCCCGCCATGACGCGCGGACGGGTGACCGGCGGCTGGGCTTGGCGGCATCATCGCAAATGGCTGCGTGAACTGATCGCAGGCAAACCGGACGGACGTTCGGGATCGAATCCCGCCGAATGAGCGGGTATTTGTTTTTACGCAATTCCGGACGGAAAACCGTTATACACGTTTCGTGGAATTGCTCTGGAGCAGTATCAAGCCGACCACGTGGCCCGTGAGGTTCGTGAGGTTGAAATGCCAAGGCAACAAGATCCGTCACGCCCTGACCCGACTGTAATCGGCGAGGTCTCGGCCCCACCCTTTGCCCGCCTGCCTGATCCGCGGACCTTGTTCATTCGCCGCTCCGACCGATTGAATGTGTTGGCGGATGACCACCAGCTCGGCCCCTATCTCCGCTTCCTCTCTGCACTGACGGATGCGCAGCACCGCATCCAGGATGGCTTGCCGGATGTCAAATTGCCGACCGCGGAGGCGCGCGAGCGCGCACGAACCTTCGGTATGCCGCCGCTCGATCGCAGCCAATTCACTTCCGATGCCGCCCTTGGAATGACGCTCGGCCGCCTATTCGAAGTGGCAGCCACGATCGAAAAGCCCGAGGCGGCCGCAGCCGCCTTGGACGGGCTGGCGAATATCGATGCGTCCGGGGTCGAATCCATGGTGCGCAATGTGCTCACCGATGCGATCCCAATGAACGCGCTTGCCGAGCATGTCTATGTCGCGGCCGCGCTGCAGGTTCACTTCGCCCGCCTCGCGGCATGTCTCGACAGCTCGAAGCTGGTTCCGGTTGCCGATGGCGCCTGTCCGGCCTGCGGTGGGCCGCCCGTATCCTCGATCGTCGTCGGTTGGCACGGCGCACACGGGGCGCGGTTCTGCGTCTGCGCGCTGTGTGGAACATTGTGGAATCACGTCCGTATCAAATGTACGCTGTGCGGCTCGACCAAGGGGATAGGCTATCAGGAAATCGAGGGAGGCCCTGGCACGGTCAAAGCCGAGACCTGCGATGCATGCGGCTGCTATGTAAAGATCCTGTACCAGCACAAGGATCCGGCTCTCGATCCGGTCGCCGACGACGTGGCGACGCTCGGCCTCGACCTGCTCGTCCGCGAGGGTGGCCATCGCCGCGGATCGTTCAATCCGTTCCTTGTTGGCTATTGATACGATGACCGCTTCATCCGCAAACCCTTTGCGCAATCTTCCGTCAGTCGACCAAGTGCTGAGGACCCCGCTGGCGGCGGCCGCAATCGAGCGCTTCGGACGGCAGGCCGCGACGGAGGCCATTCGCCGAGCCGTCGCCGATGCACGAGTGGCCTCCCGCAATGCCGGAGCCATCGTGCCGGAGGCAAACGATCTTGCCGGCGACGCGCTCGTGCAGCTCAAGGACGGCGAACGCTCTTCCCTGCGCCCCGTTTTCAACCTGACCGGAACGGTGCTGCATACCAATCTCGGACGAGCCCTCCTCGCGAAAGAGGCGGTCGAGGCTGTTCGGCTGGCGATGCGCGAAGCGGTGGCTCTCGAATTCGATGTCGAGAAAGGCGAGCGCGGCGAACGGGACGATCATCTTCGATCGCTCGTTTGCGAGCTGACCGGAGCCGAGGATGCAACCGTCGTCAACAACAACGCGGCTGCCGTCCTTCTCGTCCTCAACACGCTGGCGCTCGGTCGCGAAGCGATCGTTTCGCGAGGCGAGTTGATCGAGATCGGCGGCTCTTTCCGGATGCCCGAGATCATGACGCGCGCCGGCGCCAGGCTTGTCGAGGTCGGCACCACCAACCGCACGCATCGCAAAGACTATGTCGCGGCGATCGGCCCGGAGACCGGGCTCATCCTCAAGGTGCACACATCGAACTACCGGATCGAAGGATTCACGGCCGAGATCCGGGCACCCGAGCTCGCTTCAATCGCCAAGGCGCATGGGATACCGCTGGTCCATGATCTCGGTTCGGGCACGCTGGTCGATCTAGCCCGCTACGGCCTTGGGCGCGAGCCGACCGTGCGCGAGGCGGTCGCCGACGGCGCCGATCTCGTCACATTCTCCGGCGACAAGCTGCTTGGCGGTCCGCAGGCGGGGTTCATCGTCGGCCGCAGGGACCTGCTCGCAGCGATCAGCCGCAACCCGATGAAGCGGGCGCTCAGGGTCGACAAGCTTCGTTTTGCCGCGCTCGAGGCGACGTTGAAGCTCTACCGCGACCCCGACCGCCTGGCCGAGCGCCTGCCGACGCTAAGGCTGCTCTCGCGCTCGGTGAGCGAGATTGCAGCGCAGGCAAAGCGCCTTGCTCCCCTGGTTGCTGACGCCGTGGGCGAAGCCTTTGCGGTCGACACGGTGGAGTGCCGGAGCCAAGTCGGATCCGGCGCGCTGCCGCTCGAAACTATGCCAAGCGCCGGGCTTGCACTTAAGCCGCGCTCAGGGAGCGGCCGGTCGCTCGACGCGCTTGCGGCTGCGCTGCGTGGGCTGGGCGTCCCCGTGATCGGGCGCATCGAAAACCACGCGCTCGTGCTCGATTTCCGCTGCCTGGAAGACGAGGCGAACTTCGTCGCCAATCTGGCCGGCTTAAATCCGGGAGGAACCGATGCGCTGGCTTGACCGCCTTGCGCGCCGCCCAGCCGAGACGCCTGTGGCCGCACGCATGACCGAAGCCCTCGAAGCCGCGCGGCGAGGCGATCATGCCCTGGCTCTCTCCATATGGGAGCCGCTGGCTCACCAGGGCGTTGCCCGCGCTCAGAACAATATCGGCGCCTGCTTCGCCGCAGGGCTCGGCGTCGAGCGTGATGCGGATATGGCCTTTCGCTGGCTGGCGCTCGCCGCCGCGGCAGGGGATCCTGTCGGACAAAGGAACTTGGCGTCGCTCTATTTCCGCGGCGAAGGCGTCGAGCGGGACTTTCGCCGGGCGGCCGAGCTCTATCGGGCCGCAGCGGAAACTGGCGACGGACCGGCGCAGGATATGCTGAGCTGGATGCTGCTGGAGGGCGAAGTGATGGCTCCCGATGTCGGCGAGGCGCGACGTTGGGCGCTTGCCGCGGCCGATCAAGGCATCGCATCCGCGATGACCCGGATCGGCATGCTTTATCACAATGCGCTCGGCGTGCCGCGCGATCCGGACGAGGCTGTCCGCTGGTGGCGCCGTGCTGCCGTGCGAGGAGACGCCGAAGGGCAGGCAATGCTCGGTGCCGCCTGCCATCTTGGCACGGGCGTGCCGGCTGACGCGGTCGAGGCGCTGGTTTGGCTCCTGCGTGCCCAGGCAGGCGGCAGCGCCCTTGCCAGCCGCTATCTGGCTGCGGTGCGGGCCGAATTGAGCGCGGGCGACGCCGCCGAGGCCGAGCGTCGCGCCGCCGCACCGTGGCCGGAGGCCGCATCATCATGATCGTTGGCACGGCGGGACATGTCGACCATGGCAAAACTGCTCTGGTGTATGCGCTGACCGGTATAGACACCGATCGTTTGCAGGAGGAAAAGACACGCGGCATGACGATCGATCTCGGCTTCGCCTATTTGCCGGTGCCGGGTGGGGATAGCATCGGTTTCGTCGATGTTCCCGGGCACGAGCGTTTCGTACACACGATGCTCGCCGGCGCCAGCGGCATCGACTTCGTGTTGCTCGTGGTGGCCGCCGACGACGGCGTCATGCCGCAAACCCGGGAGCATCTCGCCATCGTCGACCTGCTCGGTGTCAAGCGCGGCGCCGTCCTGCTCACCAAATGCGATCTGGCCGGTCCAGAGCGCCGCACTGCGGTGGCGAACGATATCCGCTCGGTGCTTGCCGGGACGATGCTTGCCGAAGCCCGCCTGATTCCCGTCTCGGTCGTTACAGGCGAAGGTATCGATGAACTCAGGTATCTCTTGGTCGAGGAGGCGTCGCATCTTGCCCGGCGTGCAGTTTCGGGCCGTTTTCGACTAGCGGTGGATCGCTCGTTCACGCTGCGCGGCGTGGGCACCGTCGTGACGGGCACCGTGCTTTCGGGTTCTCTCGGTACTGGGGACAACGTGGTCGTAAGCCCGTCGGGATTGCTTGCGCGGGTCCGATCGATCCACGCCCAGAACCGGCCGGCTGAACGTGGTCGGGCGGGAGACCGCTGCGCGCTCAATCTGACCGGCGAAAGGGTTTTCAAGGAGGCGATCCGGCGCGGCGACGTAATTGTCGATCCGAAGCTTCACGCGCCGTCGGACCGGATCGATGCAAGCCTTCGCGTTCTGCCGGGTGAACGCAAGCCGATCGGCCAATGGTTTCCGGTGCGGCTCCACCATGCCGCGACGGAGGTGGGGGCACGCATTGTACTCCTCGGAGACGAACCGATCGGGCCTGGCGGCACGGCCAATGTTCAATTGGTGCTGGACAGTCCGATCGCGGCCGCTGCCGGCGACGTTTACGTGGTGCGCGACACCTCCGCGCAGCGAACCATCGGCGGCGGACATTTTCTCGATCTGCGCGCGCCCAGCCGCAAACGCCGCGCGCCGGAACGGCTGGTCCAACTTGATGCCCATGCGCTATTGGCGCCCGAACTGGCCGCCGCCGCACTCCTTGATGCGCCGCCCCACTATTTCGACCTGAAGGCTTTCGCGCGCGACAGGGCGCTCAGTGACTGCGAGACGGAAGGCCTGATCGATCAACTCGGGCTTGTCCGTTTTGCCGTCGGAGAAATGCTTCTCGTGCTGTCGCCAGAGCGCTGGTTGCGATTCAAGCGCGACTTGGCCGCGACCCTGGAGACCTTCCATGCCGACAATCCGGATTTGCCGGGCGTAGGAATGGAGAGACTGCGTATTGGGCTTGATCCACGTCTGCCGGCCCCCTCTTTCATAGCAGTTCTGCGGAGCCTTTCGCACGCTGGAGAAGTTGCCTTGGACGGCGCCTGGGTGCGGCTGCCCGGTCATGAGGCGCACCTGACGGCAAAGGATGAAACTCTCTGGCTGCAGATCCAGCCTCTCATCGGCGGACCCGAACGATTCCATCCGCCGAGAGTGTGGGATATTGCCGAGGTGCTGGCCGCGCCGGAGACGGAAATCCGGCGGCTTCTGAAGCTTGCCGGCCGCATGGGGAAGGTCCACGAGGTCGCTCATGATCACTTCTTCCAGCGCCAGGCGTTGGCGCAGATCGTCGAGATCGCGCGCGACCTCGCCGCGTCGATGCCCACAGGCGAGTTCACTGCTGCTCAATTTCGCGATCGCGTGGGCAGCGGACGCAAGGTCGCCATCCATATCCTCGAATTTCTCGATCGGCACGGCGTGACACTGCGGCGGGGAGACTTGCGCCGTCTGAACAGGCGCAGGCTGGACCTGTTCCGCCTGACAGGCGAGGGTGAGCCGCCGATGGCGCAAATTTCTGGAGGAGCATCGTCCCCGGTGGGGCGTCCGGACTTCAAATCCGGGAGGGGCCGCGAGTCGGTCTCTGGTGGGTTCGACTCCCACTCTCTTCCGCCATCCTAGTGAGCCAAGATGAACCCGACGGCTTCCTTTCTCAATGACCTGAAAACGACGGCTGAGACCGCCAGGACAACCGAGGCAAGCTTCAGGCGACAAGCGGCCAATCAGATCGCGGTTCTGGAACAGGAGCGCGCCTTCGCCTTCAGGCGGCTCAACCTCATGCAGGCGATCTCGGACGCCGTGGCCTCAGCCGAAAGTGAGGAGATCGCCGTGGCCAGCGCTTTGGCCGTCCTGCGCTTGCGGCTCGGCTGGAATGCGGACAGCGAGGCGCGCACGGAAGCGATCACGCATTTTGGCCCCGTTGCGCTTGCGTTGTTCCAGGCTGCGAAGCTGCCCGAGGACGAACCCGCCACCAATATCGGCGAGGCCCTTGCGACTTTTGAGCATTGGTACTCCGAATCTCGGGGATCGCCGTTCTGGTTGCTATTCGAGCACCAGATCGTGGACACGCCGCTGGTCGACTTTTGACCGACGGACTTTTCGGCATACCCGGATGTGAAAGCAGAGAGCGCAACGTCGCTTTATTACCGACGACTCGATGCGGTAACCGGCGCCTCGGTCACCGCCGCAAGCAGCTGCTTTGGGGGCGGACGCCGGAAGGCGTTCACTCCCATGACATAGGAGCCATATTCGAGCCTTATGTCGTCGAGGTTGACAAATTGACGGCTACCTAGAGATCGCGCGCGCTCTCAAGCCAGGGGATATGTCACAGAACGAAAGGCGCTCGGCGGAACGGCGCGCAAGAAGACACAGAGCAATCAGCAGGCGGCCCGCGGAGCGCGGCAGCATGGCCACTCGCACTTCCTCTTTGGTGTCGAACCCGGCCGAATCCGGCTAACTGAGCCAATGGTGCGTGGCATTTGGGCATTGACAGGCGATGTACGCGCAAAGGCGAGCTGGCTGACCATGCACCAGGACATAGGTGGTTGAGTTTGTTCGGTAAGTGACAACAACGTTACGTCCGACGTTCACTTTGTGAGGCATTCGCATCAGATTCGCGATAAACAGATAGCCAGTGCCGCCGACGCTATCCCTTGACCGCCGAGCCGACGATCGAATCCACGAAGAAGCGCTGCAGGAAGACGAAGAGAACCAGTGGCGGGAGCACGGCAAGTGTGGCGCCAGCCATCACCAGTCCCGTGTTGAGAGCGCCTCGATTGTAGCTGAGCAGGCGACTAAGGCTGATGACGATCGGATATTCGTGTGCATTGCCCTGTAGAACGGTCAGCGGCCAGAGATAGCTATTCCAGTGATAGACGAAGGCAAACAGCGCCAGCGCCGCGATTGCCGGCGCCACGCTCGGCGCGACGATCTTGAACAGGATCAGGAGTTCCGACGCCCCATCCATCCGTGCTGCGTCGATCAGATCGTCGGGCACGCCGGCTATGAACTGGCGCATCAGGAAAATGCCGAACGCATTGGCGAGATTGGGCACGATGATGCCGGCAAGGCTGGCGTTCAGGCCGATTGATCCGACGAGACGGTAAAGCGGGATCAGCGTGACGATCGGCGGTAGGAACATGGTGGCGATCAGCACCGAAAACAGCAGTGAGCGGCCGGGAAAGTGATGCTTGGCGAAGGCGTAGCCAGCCATCATGCTGGTGACCAGAATGCCGGCGGTGGTGATCGAGGCGATCACCAGCGAATTCCACATCGAGCGGCCGACATTGATGACGCCGGACACGTTCTCGTACGCTTCGAGGGTCGGCGTGCGCGGTATCCACACCGGCGGCACCTGCATGGTTTCGGCCGGCGTTTTCAGGCTGGAGAGCACCATCCACAACAGCGGGAAGGCGGAGGCCACGGCAACCAGCAGCATCAGCGTGGCAAGCAGCGCTCTGCGGCCCGCCAGGCGTTTGCGGGCCAACCGGCTCGATGCTGAGCGGCCCGGCGCGCTCATTCGTCATCCTTCCGGTTGGCGAATGCAAACAGCGCACACACAATGACGACCAGCGCCAGCATCAGCATCACTGCCATGGCCGAGCCCAGCCCGCCTTGTGCCCGCTCGATGCCGACGCGGCGGATATGGTAGGTCAGCACGTTGGTCGAGCCGACCGGCCCGCCTTGGGTGATCAGCGCCACCGGCTCGAACACCTGCACGGCGTTGATGATGGCAATGACGGCGCTGAACAAGAGCGTGCGGCTCAACAGCGGCAAGGTGATGAAGCGGAACTGTTCGCGCCGGTTGGCGCCGTCAAGCGTCGCCGCCTCGTAAAGACTGCCCGGGATCTGGGTCAGCCCGGCAACGGCCAGCACCGTGAAATAGCCGATCTGCTGCCAGACATTGAGGACGACGATCGAGATCAACGCCGATCTTGGCGAGGACAACCAGAGTTGCGGGCCGATGCCGGCGAGACCGAGCACCTGGTTGAGCGGCCCCTCGCTCGGCGAATAGAGCTTCGACCAGACCAGCGTCACGGCGATCATCGGCACCATGTAGGTGGAAAACAACACGGTCCGCAGCGCCGTGCCGCCTGCGACATCGCGCTGGTGGACCATCAAGCCGAACACTACCGAAAGGGGCAGGATGAGGATCACCGACAATGCCGTGTAGATGGCGGTGTTGAGCAGCGCTCGCTTGAAATCCCGCCCGACCGAGGTCGGCCCGAATATTTCGCGAAAATTGTCGAAGCCGATGAAGCTCGCATTGGAAAAAGGCGTCTGCGTCGACCAGTCCTGGAATGACAGCCAGATGGTGAGCAGCATCGGCAGCAGGATGAAAACGCCGATCAGTGTCACGGCAGGCGCCAGCATGATGCCCGCCGAGGCACGATAGGTCTTGATCATCGCTCTGCTTCCAAAGCGTCGGGCTCTCGAAACAGCGCCTTCGCTATTTGGCGGCACGCTCCAGGATCGAGACGGCATCGGCCTGCGCGTTCGCCTGCGCATCCTTGGCCGAGAGCTGCCCATACTGCAACGCCTCGAGCGTCTGCTGCAGCGATTCGCTGAACTCCTGGCCGCCCGGGACGACCGGGAAGGGCTTGGCGTCGGCAAGCACGCTGACGTAGCCGGACAGGAACTCGGAACCGAGCTTGTCCTTATGGGCTTCGATGTCGGAGGTCCGCGTCGGCAGGATGCCCATCGACATCAGAATATCCGACATTGCCGATGCGCCGTTCTTGCCGGACTTCGGACTGTTCAGCCATACCAGGAAATCCCATGCCGCTTTTTGTTCGGGCTGACCGGCATTGGCGTTGACGACGGTCATCCATGAATAGGAGATCGAATGCGGCTTGTCGCCGCTCGGGCCAACCGGAATGGGCGCGGTGGCGATGTTGGAGAATTTTTCGCCCATGCCGCCCTTCAACGCGCTTTCCCACCAGTTGGCCATGATGATCATGCCGGTCTTGCCGGAGACGAAATTGTCTAGGAAGGGGCCGGTTGTGTTGGCGTCGGCCGTGGCCATCGCGGGATCGCTGGCGCCGGACTTGATCAGGTCCTCGTAAAGCTGGAAAGTCTCACCGGCTTGAGGACTGTCGAGCATCGGTTTGCCGTCCTTGACCAGCTCGCCGCCATTGGAGACCAGCAGCGAGGCGAAGGGATGGACGACGCCCGCCGCCCAGGAATTGATCACGCCGAAGCCTTGCTGGCCGGCATCTTTCCTGGTCAGCTTCTGGGCCGCATCCTTCAATTCGGACCAGGTCTTCGGCGCGGCTGTGATGCCTGCCCGTTTGAACAGCTCCTTGTTGTAGTTCAGCGCGTAGACGTCGATCTCGTTTGGAATGCCGTAAAGCGTGGCGCCAACAGAGGCCGCATTGACGACACCGGCCGGCCACGCACTCTTGACCTCGCCGGCAACTGCATCGGGGGCCGGCGCGACCAGCTTGTCTCGCGCCAGTTCGGGCAGCCACAAATCATAGATGCCGCCGATCGTCGGCCCGTCCGAGCTGCCGCCCTGGGAACGCAGTGTCGTGAGGAGATCGCCGAAGGGGACGGCGTGCACAGTGACGGTCACATCCGGATTGCTCTTGGCATAGTCCTTGGCCGCGGCGTCCAGCAAAGCGACCGTTTCGGGCGACCAGTGGGTCAGATAGGAGATGTTGACCGATTGCGCCCAACCAATGGTGGGCGAGGCCAACAACCCTGCAGCAAGTGCCAGTTTCGAAATCCAAGCCAAAGACATCCGACCCTCCGCATAGCCACACAGCGATGTCCATGACGTTATGACAACCCGAAGCAACGATGCAAGCGCTATCTTCGTGGAGAGCTCCTGCCGGCGTTGCGGCGTTTTCTTACTCCGGTTTTGTGAAGGGAGATCACAGATCATAAACAAGAGTTTAAGTGCGATGGCTCGAGCTGTTTCTCACTGCTGGCTATCCCCAAAACCTCTTGCGATCGAAGTCATGTCGTTATAATGACACTGAGCCGCTTTTCGTTGCCGCGGCGGAGACAGGCAGCCTCTCGGCTGCCGGGTGCCGCTTGCAAAGGATGCCGATGTCGAATGGGAGACGGAGCATGGTTCATCGACACGCTGCGCTCAGCCCGATCGGCTTTGGCGCCGCGTGCACCGGAGTCTGTACCGCACTGCCGACCAGAGCCGACGACGCCGTGGCGTCGACCTGGCGCTCCGAGGACCGGGCGGCAGCCAGTCGGAGTCGCTCTCGATGAGACGCGTTCTGGCCATCGATCTTGGCGGCACCAACTTGCGCGCCGCTATCCATACCGGCGATGTTCGCGGGCTGGAGATGCTCAGCCGCGAGCCCGCACCAGCAAGCCTTGATGCCTTCGTCGCCCGAATCGGTGCCTTGCGCGCCGAGGCCGGCCCGGTCGAGGCACTTGGCTTAGCGGTGCCGGGGCTTGTCGAGGGCTCGGTCTGCCGCTGGATTCCGAACCTGCCCTATCTCGACGGCATCGACATCGCGGCCTTGTTTCCTCGTCTGCGCGTTGCCGTTGGCAATGACGCGCAGGTCGCCATGCTGGCCGAAGCGGTCGAAGGTGCCGCAAAAGGCCTGTCCGATGCCATCCTGCTGGCGATCGGCACCGGTATCGGCTCCGCCGTTCTGGTCAATGACCACATCGTCGCCGGCGTACGTGGCGGCGCCTGCTCATTCGGCTGGGCCTGCGCCGACATCGAGGATGAAGGCGAGGACCGCAGCGGCTGGCTGGAGCGCTTCGCTTCCGGGCGGGCATTCGACGCCGCGGCGCGCCAGATCGGGCTTGCCAATGGCGGCAGGCTGGTCGAGGCGGCCCGGGGTGGCAAGACGGCCGCCCTTGACGCATTGGAGCTGCCGGCGCGCCGGCTGGGCACTGCCTTGGCGGGTGCGGTCGCGCTGCTTGACACCCAGGCGGTCCTGATTTCCGGCGGGCTTGCCGATGCGCTGGACGTGGTAGGGCCGCCGCTGCTTGCGGCATTGCGGCGTCAGCTGCCGCCGCATCTGCGCGATGTCGTGCTGCGGTCCGGCGAATTCGGCTCCCGCGCCGGTCTCGTCGGCGCCTCGCTGGCCGGTCTCGCCGGAGCACAGTGGAGGCAGATTAGATGAGCCAAGTGAGCTTTCAGCAACCGGACCGCCGAAGACCCGAGCCGCTCTGGTATCAGGTGGAAGAGGCCATCCGCGCCATCGTCAAGAGTGGCGATTGGGCGACCGGCGACCAGATTCCGGCCGAAGACAGACTGTGCGCCCTGTTCGGGGTGAGCCGCATCACGCTGCGCCACGCGCTGCGCAATCTGGAAGAGCACGGGCTGCTCAGGCGCGAACATGGCCGTGGCACCTTCGTGCGCTCCACCACGCTGGTCGCCGGCACCCGCGAACTCACCAGCTTCACCCAGGAAATGGGCAATATGGGCGTGGTCGCCGGCTCGCGCTTGCTCGACTGCAGCCTGACCACCGCCAATGCCGCCGCGGCCGGAGCGCTGGAGATCGAGGAGGGCGACCCGCTGGTGCGCATCCGGCGGCTCAGGCTTGGCAACAACGAACCGATCGGTATTCAGACTGCGCAACTCTCGGCCGCGCGCGTGCCCGGCTTTCTCGATGCCGGCCTGTTGCAGGGCTCGCTCTACGAAGCCTTGGAACGCCATTACGGCATCGTGCCGGTCGCGGCGCGCGAAAACTACCGTGTTGGCGCGGTCGGGACGGCGGATGCCGAGTTGCTCGATCTGCCTGCGGGGAGTCCCGCTTTCGTGGTCGAGCGCATCACCACCGACGAGCGTGGCCCATTCGAATTCACCGTCTCGGTCATGCGGGGCGACCGCTACGAAATCCGCTCGACGCTGCGTGCCGGTCGCGCCGCGCCAACCGCAAGAAGCTGAGCCATCACCGAAGCCGACACATAACAGGAGTACCGACGTGTCCGATCTCTACATACCTCGCCTTGCCGCCCTCATCGAACAGGCCTCGAAAGCCAATGCCGAAGCCTTTGGCGAAGCGGCCAGCCGCTTTGCCGACACGCTCGAGAGCGGGGGGTTGGTTCATCTTTACGGCTCGGGCCACTCGGTGTTGCCGGTCCAGGAAGTGTTTCCGCGCTACGGCAGCTATATCGGCTTCAATCCGCTGACCGACCCGCGTGTCATGTGGCATAACGTGCTCGGCGCCGGCGGCGTGCGCGAACTTCTGTGGCTGGAGCGGACCGAGAAATACGCCGAGAAATTCCTCGATCACCAGCCGCTGAACAAAGGCGATTCGATCATCATCTTTGGCCACAGCGGCCGCAATTCGTCCGGCATCGACACTGCGCTTTATGCGAAAAAACGCGGCATCTTCGTCGTTGCGATAACCAGCAAGCACAATCTCGACAAGCCGGCGACGCACTCTTCCGGCAAACGGCTTGCCGATGCCGCCGACCTTGTCATCGACACCTGCTCGCCGATCGAGGATGCCATCGTGCCGGTCGAGGGCTGGAGCCGGCCGGTCTCCGGTTCGTCGACCGTGCTTGCCATGATCCTGGCGCATGAGCTGATCGCCCGCACCGCCGAGGCGCTTTCGAAACGCGGCATCGAACTGCCGGTTTTTGCCTCGCCGACAATTGCCGGCGTCACACTGCACGACACCGACGTCATCTATGGCGTCTATCGCGAGAAAATGCTCGAGGCACAAAGGAAGCATCTGCCGACGTTCCAGGCGACCATGCGCGGCGACTGACAACCGGGGAGGGCACGCAAAACACTAGGACGTAGTGTTCTAGGCAAGCCGCTTGAATGGTTTGGCCGAAGACGTTTTCGACAAATCCGCCAGCAGCCGACCTTCAGGTCGTCGCGTATCCTTCGACCGGCCGCGGCCGGAACCGAGACGGCAACTTGCAGGGATGGAGCGGTCGATAGCGCTTTCGCAGACTCGCGCCGGTGCCGCTACGTCCGCCACCTGGTGGCGTGCGGGGGTTTCACCAACGCCGAAATACGTCTAGTCCGGCAAGCCCGCCAGACGCCAGCCATCGACAAAGGGCTGGGCAGCACTCATGCTCCTAAATGGCAAGTTCGCTACTAGTTCGCCGATCGTCCAACCTGGATTGCCCGCAAGAAATAGGCGGGCTTCCTCCTGTGCCTCAGGCAAGCGGCCGCCAAGGGCAAGCGCGGCAATCAGGTGCTCCCTCGAACCTGTCCCGTAGGTTTCTTCCCGGCTCAAGGACACGACCGCTTCTTCGTACTGACCGGTGGAAATCTGCGCCATTCCCACGATCCAGAAATACCAACCGGGTGGACGAGGATTTAAACGCAGCGCCTCCGCGCAAGCTATCAGCGCCGCTTGCGGCTTGCCCAAGTAGATTTGAAGCTCACCAATCCATGCAACCGCATCTGCATTGTTGGGATTTATCCGAATGGCAGCATCGAATTGAGATTTTGCTTCATCCCAATTGCGCTCAAAAAGCTGAACGCAGCCCAGGATCCTGCGAACGTTGGAATCGCCGGGATCGATTTCCACGGCCCGTTGTGCGTGCATCAGAGCCTTTGCGCGGCCGGGTACCTGCGGTTCTCTCCAAATAATCCAGCCAAACAGCAGTGAGATGGCAAGATTGCTGTGCGCTTCACAGTAGTTTGGATCGAGTGCAACGGCACGTTCCAAAGCTGAACGCGCCTCGCTGTTGTCTGATCTGGAAATGTTCCATTTGCCTCGCGACCTAACACAGAGATCATAGGCTTCGAGATTTGACGGTCGAAAACGGCTAACAATGTTCCTTTCACTGAGCTTGCCAGAAATCGCTTCAACAACGCGTCGCGTGACCTCGTCCTGAACGTCGAAGATGTCGGCGATTTCGCGGTCGAAACGCTCGGCCCAGACATGATTGCCGCCTTCCGCCGCGTTGATCAGCTGCACATTTACACGCAAACGCTTGACGGACCGCCTCGCGCTGCCCTCAAGTATGTACTTGACCCCTAGATCGCGAGCGATCTGACGGACATCACTGGGCTTGCCCTTGTAGGCGAAGGTGGAGTTACGGGCGATTACGAAGAAGCCCGGTACATTGGAGAGATCGGTGATGATGTCCTCTGTCAGGCCGTCGGTAAAGAACTCCTGTTCGGCGTCGCCGCTCATGTTGATGAAGGGCAGCACGGCGATGGACGGCTTGTCGAGAACGGCGAGCGGAGCCGGAGTGGCGCCGATTAAGACAGTTGGCTCGCGACGGGCAGGCGTACCGACCTCCAGCGCATAAACGCGCATCGGCTCAGCAATGTTCTTAAGGACTCTCTCGCCGAGATCACAAATCGCGAGGTCGTGCCGGCTCCGCACCTGACGGTAGGCATCTTCAGACAGGCAGATGGTTCCTGGCTTCGCCATGCCCTCCAGACGAGCAGCGATATTGACGCCATCGCCCATCAAGTCGCCATCCGCTTCCTCGACAACATCGCCGATATGAATACCGATGCGCAGTTCAATTCGACGCTCTGCCGGCAATCCGGAATTGCGCTCGAGCATCCCTACCTGCAGCTCCATAGCGCAGCGGACCGCGTCAACGCCGCTCCGAAACTCGGACAGCACGCCATCGCCGGTGCTCTTCACGACCCGACCCCGATGAACTGCGATGGTCGGGTCGACGAGGTCGCTTCGCAGCGTGCGGATGCGAGCGAGCGTACGATCCTCGTCACTCGCCGTCAGACGGCTGAAGCCGACGATGTCCGCCACCAGGATTGCCGCGAGCTTGCGTACTTCGGTCATTGCATGCCCATTCCCGAACCTATCACAGCTGCGGACGGATGCCGCGCAGTTTGTGGCCAGCGAGATACCCTCCAATCAGTTCCGCATACGGACGAAGAAGCACAGCTTTGGATAGTGAAGGGAATGACCGCTCAACGCGTCACCCTGGACGTCGAGGCGACCCGCGCGATCTGGCAGGCTGAGGTGGGAACCGCGCGCACCAGGATTGACAGGACCGCGGACCGCTTCGGCCTGAAGCCGGAGTATCTGGCCGCCGACAGCGCCTATGGATCGGCGGCGAACCTCAGGCGCGACGAGTTCCTCCTCGCCGCTACCACTGTTCACCCTGAGCCGAGAAGGTCGCAATCGGCTGGAGAACCGACCCGCAGTTTTGGACAGCTCGATCAGCCGACGTCAGCCGTCTGGTTTGAGCGGTTCGTGCTCAATTACCTGGACAATGTCGGTAAGCTCGATTTCCGGTAATGCTCGCGCATCCCACGCAGCATCATGTCATCCGGCCACTCGGCCGATTTCTGAGACAGGCAGCTCCGATGCAAGCTGAATATCCGCGCATTTTAAGACGTTAACGACAGCGGATTTTGCTCGCGTCATCATCGCAGACATACCGCATCGGACCGGGAACGATGCGGACCTCGCGAGACCGGATGGTCGACGTCTTTCATCGCTCATAATCAGCGGGAATAGACGGCTTACGACACCGAGCGTCTGCATGGCTCTCGCGCCGCGATGCAAGGCCCGGAAAGCCCTACGCCAGATCAGTTTGTGAAAAGTCATTGCCCTTGTAAAGCAGGGCAAGCCGATGAGCCTTCGCGCAGGCGTAGGCAAAACAATCGCCGAAATTGAGATCGGCTTTGTTCCCGACTGCTTTGCCGTATTTCATGCTGGCTTCGATCGCCCGGTCGCCGATGTCGCCGGATATCGTGATTTCCTTGCCGGCGATCTCGATCAAAAAGGCGTCGACGGTATCACGGGCTTGCGCCAGCATGTTGGCCGTGGGCTTGGCGTTCTTTTTGATGGCTTCGGCCGACGCTCGCGCGAGTCCCTGGACTGCCTCGAACCGGACGAGCGGGGAGATATACAGCGGCTTGGTCGCGGCCGCGAGCCGCTTTTCCAGTTCTTCCGCGCCAGGTTCCTCGTTCAGGATGGCAACGATCACCGAGGCATCGACGAACATCAGTCGTCGCTCCACATTTGGTCGGTGAATTTCTTCATATCGAAATCAGGGTTGGCTGGCCCGATCCGCCGCGCCATTTCCTTGACTTTGGCAAGTCTCTCGCGCAGCGGGACGCTGCCGCGGTTGCGCTCGATCTCGTGGCGCAAGGCGGTTCTGACGGCCTCGGTCTTGCTGCGCGCCTTGGTAATCTGCTGCAGCTCGACGGCCATGGCATCGACGTCGGGATCGCGAATGAAGAGCGGCATTTGTATATCCTGTGAGTGATATATGTATATCATATCGGAGATATACTCGCCAGCGAATTCGCGAGCGGCGGTTTTGATAAGGAGGGGAGGGAGGAATCCAGCTCGCGAAAATCCGTCGGGAGGGTCGGTTCTGGTGCTCAGTCCTTGGAATTGCTCGGCGTCTGAAACACGTCGCTCCGGCCATGTCACTGTCAACGCCCACATGCCCAAGGCGCATCGACGCTGCGTGCGCCGACGCATGCGCATCCCAACATCCGCGGCGACCGATTGATGTCGATAGACCGCCCACGCGCCCGACGAGGCCAGCGCCAGCTGCATCAGGTTCATAACGGCCATAATCCCGGCCCAGCGAACTCTCTCGTTAGGGCAGCTCGGGGAGTGCTACGGCTGGATGCTCTTGGGAACATCCCGAGCGCATGATCCGGCGGCGAGGATAAACAATCTGAACCACGCGCTGCCTCCACATGATGGCGCCGGCGAACTCAACGAAGCCGTGCTGCCATTCGTGGTGAACAGGATAACACGGCCTATCTTCTCGCTCGAAAATTCGGCGGCCTCGACAATCATTGCCGGGGTTACCTCGACGGATCCCTTCGCCGTCTATCCCGGTCTCATCGGCTGTCGCGCCGATTCGGATTGACAGCCACCCGCAATTAAAGGGCCGTTTGATGACACCTAGGCCTCCCCAGCAGTATTAGTTCACAAAGCAGGTCGGCACCCCGCGATCCGCTGGATCCGGTCAGCGTGTGCTTCGGGTTCGGGGTGCAAGATCAGGCGGTGCCATTTGCACGGATGGCGGCGAACCAACCACCACGGCAGGGGCGCCAGATTGCTCACCACGTTGGCTCTCCACTTCGCGGCTCATACCTTGGTGAGCAGCTTGCATCTCCGGAACGGTGAAAACCGGCACCTCGCCCTTGAAACCCTGGAGTTCAAAGGCGCCCGCCTGGACGACCGGCATCGGCGCTCCTGCCGCAAAGCCGGGACCAAGCACCAGGGGGATGCCCAGCTTCTTGGTCGTCGACTCGAGCCGAGCCGTGCGGTTCACCGGAGAGCCGATCGCGGTGTAATCGAAACGCCGTTCGGAGCCGAAATTGCCTACCGAGCAAATGCCCGTCTCGATGGCGACGCCGATTGCGATGGAGGGGTGGCCGTCCGCGCTGAAGGCGGCGTCTTCACGCTTCACCCGTTCGATCAGGGCAAGGCCCGCGTCGAGCGCGCGCTCGCGATGGTCCGGCTGATCAAGCGGCGCGTTCCAAAAAGCGAGCACCGCGTCGCCCATGAACTTGTCGATGGTGCCGTCGCGCTTGAGGATCTCATCGGTCGCAATGCCGAGGAAGTGGTTGACCACCTTTGCGATTTCCTGGGTGTCGAGTTGTTCGCTCATCGTCGTGAAGCCGCGTATGTCGCTGAGCAGGATCGTGATCTCGCGCTTCTCGCCGGACAGGATCGCTTCGGTGTCTGAGCTTGCGAGGCGCTGCACCACGGAAGGCGACAGATACTGGGCGAACTGCCGTGCCAGAGTGGAGCGGCGCTGCTCGCTGCGCCTGTAGAGAACATAGCCTTCGAAGCCGGCTACCAGGATCGTCGCAAGCGCCGGCTGCAGCGGGTCATAGAGTGCACCCTGGAGGCTGTATTCGAGAGCGCCGAACACGAACGGCGTGACGGCAAGCAGCACGAGAGCCAGGGCACCAAGCACGACACGCCCGGCGAGCACTCCGGAAAGTCCGATGAAGATGACGGCACTGAGGACAAACCAGAGCCGCTCCACCGTGCGCGCATGCGTTGGCTCTGCAAGGTAGTGCCCGGCAAGCAACTGGGCGATTGCATCGGCGTGGATGTCCGCACCTGGTCGCGCTGGACGCGTCGGGGTGGGCAGGTACTGCGTCAGTCCCACGGCCGACAGATCGACAATGGCGATGACGTCCCGCAGCCGCGGATCACTGCCGCCCGAAAGGATAGTGCTGGCAGATATACGGGGCGTATCCGTGGCGGTTTCCCAGAGGCGGATGCTCCCCTCCGGCTCGAGCGGCACGATGGCGCCGGCCATCCTGAGTGCGTCGAACCCGGCCGCATTCATCCGGGCTATGTAGCCGTCCTGCCCGGCGTAAAGGCGCAGAAGCTCGAGCGCGAAGGACGGCCACAGCTGCACGCCTTGAGCGGTATTGCGAAGCCACAGCAGCGGCACATGGCGCAGTACGCCGTCGGGATCGGGCAAGGTGCGAATTACGCCGAGGCCCGCGGCGGCGTTGGAGAATTCGGCAAGCGAGCCGGTCAGGCCGGTGAAGCCGGGAAGTGTGTCGGGTACCTGTCCGACGATCGACCAGCCGGCTTTGGGCCCTGCTTCTGAAACCGTCGCCTCATTGCCCAGGCTGACAGCAAGCGCCGTTCGATTTTTGGCCAGCGCCGCTGCCAGGCGCTTGTCTCCGGCGATGCCCTCAGGCGAGGTGTCGGCCTCGGGCAGCACCAGCGCAAGCCCGATGACCGCGGAGCCGGACTTGGTGATGCCATCGACCAGATCGGCCAAGAGGCCCCGGTTCCAGGGCCATCGCCCATGTGCCTTGAGGCTGGCGTCGTCTATCGAGACAATCACGACAGGATTGCTCGTCGCCTGGCGCGGAGCGAGAAACTGGTAGAAGTCGTACGTCCGCTCACGCAGGCGCGACAGCGGCCCGTCGAAAGCCAAATGGCAAGCGAGCAGCAGGAGCACGACCAAAAGGCCGGATATCTTACTCCTGGCAGCTTGCCGCCAATCAGCCCAGCGCCAACCGACCAAGAGGCTCATGTCGTACGGCCAGGCCTATTCACAGTAGTAGCAGCAACCCTCACCCTCACACTCGCCCTTATTCACGCCGCCGCCCACGGGTGGCGTTGGGGTGTCGGGGAACTCCATGACCACTCCTGGCAATGCGCCGTCGGTGGAGTCGCAGATTTTGAGCGAGCCGCCGAGTGCCGACGCACAAAGTGCGCTTACGTCCAATCCCGGACCCGGTGCGCCTGGCAGGCCGGTGCCGGCAATCCGGTCGATGCTGTCCAATATCGGGAAGGTGTCGATTCCGCCGTAGCCGGTCAGCAGCTTGCCATCTTCCGAGGTGCAGGCGTAGCCCGGGTTTGTGATGACCAGCCGTTTGCCATTGATCGTGCAGGTCATGCGGCCGGCGCGCAGAATGCCCACGGTCTGGCCGGCTGCCACCAGCACTTCGATGATGCCGCCTCTCGCCCCGAGCACCATATGCGGCGTCGCAACCTGCATGACGCCGCCTTTCGAAACCTGGCCGCCATAGAAACGGGCCAGGCCGCTGTTCATCCCGATGTCGATCTTTCCCGATCCGGAGCCCGGATTGTAGACGAACTCGTCGATCGTCAGGCTGGTGTTCGGACCAATCTTGGCGCTCGATTCGTCCCGGAACACCAGCATTCCAAGACCAGTGGGATTGCTGCGTAGCTGGTCACCGAGTTCGACGCCGGCCCCCACGTTCATTGTCCCGCCGTTGTTGCGGACGATGTTGGTCTGGTAGGCCGTCATCGACCCGACCGTCTCAGCGGCGGATGGTGCCGCAAAGGCAAGGCAGGCGATAAAAATGGCGATCTGACGGTACGGGGTCCTCATCGCGGCCTCTTTCAATTGAGCGTCAACGTATAGCTCATGAGCATTTCGAACGATTTTCGGTCGCGGTTGGCGATGTCGAAGTTGGTTTCGCGATAGGCGAGATCGACACTGATCTTCTGCGCCTCCGTCAGCTGAAAATCGCTTTCCGAGGCAATGCGCCAGAAGTCGCTCTTGATATTTGTGCCGATGCCGACGGACAGATCGGGAGTGTTGCTGTGGCCGGCCGAAAAAGCGATCTGATGCGACCATGCGAAAAGATCCGGTACGTTCATCAACAGGCCGCCATAGCGGACCTCGCCCGTGTAGCTGTGGCCGATTTCGCCAGATCCGGAGGCGAAGTCATTCGAGCCGACCAGCCGCAGTCCGAGCGCCTGGCCATTGCGGAAGCGGTAGCTGCCGCCCGCCTCATAGAAAACCCTGCTATCGGCGAAAATGCCTTGCGAGGCGCTTAGATCGATGTAGCCGCCGCCTGCGAAAAGCGTCGTTTCGACCGTCGGGCGCACAAGAAAGCGCCCACTGACGCCGATGCCGGTCTCGTGGATATCGCTGTCGAAACGATCCGTAACTGTGAACGCCGAAAGCAGCAGGCGCAGCGAATCGATCCCACTGTTCGGCAGCCCCTTGTCCCAGGTGATTGCGGCGTTGCCGTGGATGAAGGTCTCCTCGCTACCCGGAACCGACAGGTCTTCCGTGAAAAAGCGCTGTGTCGCGGTCAATGAGCCTGAAAGGACGAGAGCGTCGGCGCTTGGCGTGCCGAGGTCCCACCGGACAAAGCCTTCCGCCCGCCCATAGGGCGAGACGAAGCTGTCGTCGTCCTGCGCCCCGCCGGGCTCAAAATCGGTAAATGCGCTGAACACGCCGCCGGTCAGGGCGAGTTCCCAGGTGACGCCACGCAACGCGCGCTCGATGCGGGCGAGCAGGCGAACGGCTTCCTGTTGCTCACTTGCGCTCAGACCGCCGACTTCGATGCCGTACTGCACCTGCCGCCGGGCCAATTCATAGGAGCCGACATGATAGTACAATCGGCTGGCCGCCAGTCGGGCGCGCGCATCGCGGGGATATTTGATCAGATACTGCTCGATTGAGGAGATCGCCTGATCGTATTGTCCCGCGTTGACGGCAACCGTGACGAATTGAGCGAGCGTTCCATTGTCGGCCGGACTGGCGATGCGGGCCGAAAACGCATCGTCATATGTCGTAAAAAGACCTTGTGCGCTGGCCGGCAATACGCCGGCACAAAGCAGCGCTGCGGCGAAGCCGAAGATCGTTCGAAACGAAGATTGCATGCCGAGAACCCACCCCAAACCCGACTAGTGCGAAGGATTTAGCACGACTCCAAGAAAAAGGCGACTGAACTGTCATCAGACCATGCGAGTCTCAGCAGCTGTTGCAGCGGCGCAACAAACTATCGGGTTTATTCGTATTTCGGTTGCGCTGGTTGTCAAAACATCTTCTCAGCGTTGCTGTACATAATGAAGTATTCGGCACCAGTGGCAACTAACTCAAATCCTCATCAGTGGCGGATCGCGCAGCCGACAAGATTAATATTGTTTGCGCGATTCTGCGCGTATCCGGTCACCGAATGAGGCTTCAAGGTCGCCTACGGCTCCTCCAAAGGTGTTCCGTCGCGTTGCGCAAGGGGTCGGAGAGCTGCCGGAAGGTGCTTCTCACGACGCGTGCGCGATGCGGCCTGGCTCTTGCTATTTCGTTGACCGCGACCAGGTCAGCTTGTCGCCCCCGACTTCCAGGGACGCGTCACCGGACGGGTCTTGCTACAGCACGAGCATGGTGGCCAGTCCCAGCATCAGGCCCATGCCTACAATATCGGTTACGGTGGTGAGGAAGATCGCCGAAGCGACCGCCGGATCGGCGCCGACCCGGCGCAGGCCCAGCGGGATCAGCACGCCGGAGATTCCGGACATGAGGCACGATCCGGACATGGCAAGCAGGATCACAAGTGCCAGCATGGGTGCCTGGGCCGCCGACTCCGGTTGCCGCGAGGCGTAGAACCACATCGCCGCAGCCGCAACAAGGCCGACGAGCACGCCGTTGGCGATTCCGAGCGCGCCCTCCCTCATCACCAGGTGCAGCTTCGGTCGTTTGTCCACATCCCCCAGGGCAAGGCCACGCAGCGTCATAGCCAGTGCCTGGCAGCCGGTGTTTCCGCTCTGCCCGGCCAAGACCGGGAGGAACGCCGCCAGGGCGACGATCTTCTCGATCGTGCCTGTGAATGAACTGACCACGAAAGCGGCCATGAAGGCCGTCAGCAGGTTCAGCTGCAGCCACGGATGACGCTTCAAGAAGGCTGAAAACAGCGGCGTAAAAGAACGCTCCTCCTTCTGGACACCCACCATCTGGCCAGACTGAGCGGAAATCTCGATGATTTGCTGCTCGAACAAGCGCCAGCCGCGAACCTGCCCGAGCAGCCGGTTCTCCGCGTCCACCACCGGATAGACAGGGTACTGACGGCGTACTGCTGCCTTGCAGGCGTCGCTCAAAGACAGACCGACATTAAGGGCGAACGGCCTGGGCAGCATGATCTGATCCACCGTCGCGTCCGCTTCGCTCAGCATCAGATCGCGCAGGACCACCAGGCCAACCAGTTTATTGCCCTCGTCCGTGACGTAGAGATAAGTGAGCTCGGTCGGCACCTTGGCGCGTCTGACCGCCTCCACTGCGGCGGCAACCGTCGTCGCGACAGGAACGCTGGCGGGAATCGGGTCCATCAGCTCGACGAGCGAGTCGGGGACCGCGAAATCCTTGCCACCGCCATGAGACCTGATGGGCCGCATATGCGGTGGCAAATGCTCGGCCACCTTACGGGCGTGCCCGTCCGGCAACAGCTTTAGTGTGTCGCGGATGAACTCGGGAGATTCTCGGGCCAGCAATTCAGCCGCGTCATCAGGTGCTCGAGCCCGCAGCGTGCGCACCAACTTCTGAACGTCGTTCTCTTCTTTCATTTGCTACGGCCCCCAAATTGCTAGAGTCATGCCTCTGACAGTATGACACGGATTGGATCGCTCCGTCTGGCGCGCAGTGGACCAAGCGCCTCGATCCCGAAATCTTCACCTCTCGGGCCCGAGTGGACCGAACCCAGATAGATCTGCGCCATTGCGTGGGTGCATACAGGCGGGCTGTAACGTCAGAGTGTCGCCGAGAATTTGACGTGTTGCGAACTTCACCGGTCTTCTGGGCTTTGCGAGCACGCCGACCAATGAACTTAAACCCGGAAATTCTGCAGAGGCAGGGTCTCCGGCGTTCGAATGATTGCCTCATCCGGCGCATCTTGCCAGTTTCACCAGGTATTGAGGCCACGGCCGGTTAAGATCTGCGACTGCTTGCACAGCAGGATGTGGAGCACGAGCTCCTTCGAGGACGATTTCATGACGGTCTTGCACCGAGGCAAAAACTTCGGCAAGTTCGTTGCGTCTTGGGATAGGGCAACAATGAAATTATCGTGCGTAGGCATGATGCCGGTCGCGGCAATGGTGATTTGCGCAAACTCGTTCACTCCAACCGCCGCCCGCGCTAACTCGGTTGCCTTCGATTATGGATATCAGATGGCGGCTTATTTGTTTTGCTCTCAATCGATCTATAACGACAGACGTTTTGGCGACTTTCTTGTTGAGGATAGGAAGTATGACAAAACGAAAGAGTACAATCGTGGCGTTGCCGCTCTGAAAGCCGCGCTCAAAGGCCCCCACCCTAGGAAAGTGTGCTTCGATGCCGCCCGCGCCAGCGGTTGGTGGACCGACCGCTGACGGCTTTCGAACTCGGTCTTTAGTTGGTTGCTTATCGGCTTCGGCTCCACCACCAATCGGCAGGCCGTCGAAGCGGTGCAACCATGCCTCGGCACGCTCGCTGTCGCGGCGCTGGCAATCCGGCTCCACGATTGTCCAGGGACGGATCTCGAAAGCCGACAACTCGGATGTGCGGTGTTTGCTCTGCGAGGCGGTATCGGGTCTGGTGATCCGCTTCAAGGGCGGGGACAAGGTCAAGAGCTGGGGTGAGGCGACCGCCAAACGCTCCTGCCACCGCAGAGCCAGTGTCGCGATGGCCCCGCAAGCTGGCGGTGATCATCATCGCCTTTGAGAGCCTCTTCGCCATGGAACCGGGTTAGTGCCGGCAGACCTCGGCCGAGATGGCGCAGACGGTGAAGGCGGTCGGCCATCCGAACTTCGTGGCGCTTATCGATTTCAGTCACGCCTATATTGCATCCACCCATCGCGGCCTGAACTTCTGCGAGCAACTGCGGGCCATGGCACCAGTGGCAGGGCACCTGCATGTCCATGACTCCTTCAGGCGCCCCCAGGGTTTCAACAGAACCTATCTCCCGCAGCAGGATGCAGCGCGAGGGATAGGCGACCTGCACATGCCTCTCGGCGGGGGCGATATCGAATAGGATGACATCTTCAGCGAACTGGCCTTCTTGCCGGGGACCGCCCTCATTATGGAAATCGGACCCCGTTATCGCAACGAGCAGCCCGATTGCCTGGCCCGGCAAAAAACCTCATCGGCTTGAACAACCGCGCTGAGCAGAGCGGCGGGGTAAAGGTCGAGTATCGCCCCCGCGGTGCTGCCAATGTCGGCCAGAGCTGCCGAAGTCGTGGCAGCAAGCCGTGCCGCATTGGCAAGATCGGCCGCAACGAGTCTTGTCGATCCTGTTTTTAATGAGATTGTAAGACGAGTGCGGCTGGCGGCCTACGATACAGTCGCGGGATCCTTCCGCATTTCGGTTTGCTCGCTGCCGTTAGGTCATTTACTTTCGAGATGGCGTACCAGTCGTACGCCGGGCCCGCCACTGTTTTCTGGGATGAATTCGATACCGGCAACCTCCAACGCTTGGCGAATCGCTGCCATATTGTTCGGATGTGGAACCCGGGCGCCCCGCTCGAAATCAACCACCGTAGGCCGTGATACCTTGGCGGCGTCCGCCAGCTCGCGCTGACTTATCCCCAGCATCGCGCGAGCGCCCCGACACTGCGCGGCAGAAATTTTACTATAAGTCAAACGTTTATCTCTTGGGTTGACTTTTCACCGGTAGCTTGTCAAATTGGTCCGGTTATACGTGCGGCAAGTTCGCGGCCGAACAGGATGTTTGCACCATCCCGCCCGGCCTGACCGCAACCCAAGCTGATTGGAGCTCGGATCATGGCTGATTCCGACAATAACACGACTCTGCCTTACGTCACCCGCAGGCGAGTGCTTGCCGGAACAGTCGTGGCCACCACCGCGTGGACGCTCGAAGGCAACGCGTCCGCAAGCGGCGCAGGAAGCACGAACGTGCGTTCTGATCCTGCACTGGTGCTTTGGCGGGAATGGGAGAGAGTCCACAAACAGACCGAGCGGCTTTGCCGCAGGCAGCAGCGCCTGGAGACAAGGCTTGTCGAGAGCGTCGGCTTTCCCTGTGTGACCGTCCGCCTGGCCGAGGGTGAGCAGGTGACGGTCCATTCGATCGAGATGCTCAATGAAGTGCTCGGCAACGGGCCGGATACCGCCGCTCTCCGAGAGAAGGCCGAAACTGAGTTCGCAATGCATCAAGCACGCTGGGATGCGGCGGCCGAGGAGACAGGTTACACCGCTGCGCTCAGGGCCGAACGCGAGGCTTGCGATCAGGCGAAGGATCTTCTGGGAGCCTTTTCAACCACCCGCGCTACGACTCTTGCCGGTGTGGCGGGCAAGCTCGATGCCGTGTTGCGAGAGGGCGAAGCCTGGGAGGAATGCTCCGAGTTTCCATGGCCGCAACTCCGCTCAGCGCTCTGCGATCTGGTGCGCATCGCGGAAGGCTTTGGTGCTGACCGGGTGCGGCGCCGAAGGATCCGTCATGGACCAAGCTGAAACTATCCGCCATGACCGTCCGGTCAAGATCACGGTCGAACTGCCCGGCGCCGTTCATCGCGATCTCGTCGCCTATGCTGAATTGCTCGGCCGCGAGGCCGGACAGCTAGTCGCCGATCCGGCAGAGCTGATAGCGCCGATGCTTGACCCGGTTCATGAGAACCGACAAAGCCTTTGCCAGCACCCGAGGAAGCCTGAAGCCGGGATGTGTGTTCTAGGCGTATGTCGGACGGCCGTCAGAACGAATACCGATCACGCAGGAACGCGATGAAGATCGGCAGGGCAGGATTGGCGTTGTCCTGGCGCCAACGGGCAAAATTGCAGATCTGGATTGGCTTGCCCCCGATCCGCAGCTTGCGGCAGACGGCACCTTCAGGAACACTGTTGGCATCTCTGTCGTGGATTAGAGCAACTCCCAGACCGTTTCCGACGAGGCGCAGAAGGATGCCTGCACTGACGTGATGTTCAACGATTGCGGGAAGCTGCACGCCATTTTCAACAGCGTCGGCGAGCAGAACTGCTTCGCCCCTACGCACGAGCAGCGTCTCTTGGCCCAGCTCCGACCACTCGATCACGGGACGGCATGCGAGAGAATGACTTGAAGCAACAACGATGGCCAGAGCATCCTTCCACAACTTCAGTTCGAATGCGCCGCCATTGGATCGCGAGGAGGAGGTCACGGTGACGTCGACCTCGGTGCTGCCCAGAGCAACCCTAGCCTCGGGTTGAGACCCCTCTATCAAGCTGACGGTCACATTTGGATGACACTTCCCGAAATCGATAATCGCATCCAATACTCGCCCTGCGAGGACCATCCCGTTGGAGCAGATGGAAAGCCTTTGTTGTTCATCCTTGATGCCGGTCCTGGCCAGGATGAGAGTATTGTCCAGTTCGAGCAGCACCGAGCGCAGACGATCCAGGAAACGCTCGCCAGCCGGGGTTGGGCCAACACCGCGGGCATGGCGATGAAATATCCTCGTCCCGATCGCGTATTCGAGATCGCGTATGCGCCGGCTGAGCGCGGTGTGATCGATCCCAGCGCGCCGCGCCGCACGCAGAAAGCTGCCCTCCTCGGCGACCACAAGGGCATAATTGAGTGTCGCGAGTTGAATGGAGCTCCGCATCTCTGCTCAAGGTCAAGGAAGCGACAAATTGCAGACATTTGAGCGCTTTTGACGCCGGCGGGCTATCCCCAGATCTCAGTATTGACATTGAAGAGACCATCCAGGCCTCTTTTAAACAGGATCAGGAGGACAAGGACGCCAGAAGGCGTGCAGCAGGAGTTGCCGCGATAATCGGAACATGCTGCGCCGGAACGTGTGGGTTCCGCTCGTCGGGGAGGAGTCGCATAAGCCAATGAAGCGAGCTCGTTTGGCAGGCCATGCTCGCACCATACGGTACCATTCCATTTTTCGGGTGAGCCTTATCGAGGGCATGTCGCACTAGACACTAGACTAGCACCAGGAGGAGAGCACAACCCAGACTGGTCAGTTCGCTTGGAAAATCCGGTGCTTGAACAAGTCCGGTGCTTGAACAAAGATAAAGCGGCGGACCGTCTCGAATTGAAGGTCCGCCGTTCCGGGTCGTTCAGATCACAAGGAACGAACCTGCCGTAAGCGACAGACCTGGAGAGAGAGTGGCGAACTGTATTTGAGCTGCGCCGCCGATGCCGTCGCTGTCGAAAGAGAGCGCTCCGGTTGAGCTGTTGTAGATTATATGGTCGGAGCTGTCATGCGCAGCCGTGCCAGCAAAGAAAGCATCGGATGAAAGGCCACCCAATTTAAGCCCGGCAAAAACGGCGTCGTCGAGCTGGATCTTGTCCTGGAGCTTGTTGAAGTCGGTGACCTTGTCGATATTGCCGGCTCCAAGAGCGCTGTTGAACACGAAGGCATCATTGCCTCCGTTACCGGTCAAGATGTCGGCACCGCCGCCACCATTGATGATGTTCGCGCCGGCATTGCCTTGGATGGTTTGGGCAAAGGCGTTGCCGGTCAGGTTGATCGCAGACGTACCAGACGGGCTGGTGGTGGCGAGGAGCTCGATCTGCGAGCCGGCCAAAAGGGCATGGCTCACCGAGGCGAGCACTTTGTCGCTGCCGCCGCCCACTGCCTCGTAGACTTTGTCGCCGGCGTTGTCGACATAGTAGGTGTCATTGCCGCCATAGCCGACCATCTTGTCGGCGCCACCGCCGCCGTTGATGACGTTTGCGCCAGCATTGCCAAAAATGGCTTGGCCGAACGCATTGCCGGTTAGGTTTATTGCTGTCGTTAGCGTTGGATTGTTGGTGGCGAGGAGCTCAACCTCTGAGCCGGCCGAAAGGGCATGGCTGACAGCAGCGTAAATCCTGTCAACCCCACCGCTCACCGCTTCGACTACTTTGTCGCCGGCGTTGTCGATGTGGTACGTGTCGTTACCGCCATAGCCGGCCATGGTGTCGGCGCCGCCGCCGCCTCTAATGTAATTGGCGCCGGCATTGCCCTGGATGGTCTGGCTGAACTCGTTGCCGGTCAGGTTGATCGCCGTGGTGCCGGACGGGCTGTTGGTGGCGAGAAGCTCGATCTCCGATCCGGCCGCAAGCGCATGACTTACTGACGCGAGCACTTTGTCGGTACCGCCGCCTGCTGCCTCAATCTCCTTGTCGCGGACATCTTCGACATAATAGGTGTCATTGCCACCATAGCCGATCATCGTGTGGCCGCCGGCGCCGTGGAACACATCGTCGCCGCTGGTGCCATACAAGGTGTCGCTTGTGTCGACTGGAGGCGGTTCGGTCCCAGTCGTTGCGAGGTTGTGCTCCCGGAAAACGGCTTGTAGTTCCGGAGAGCTCTCTAATGCGGTGTCGCCGTTCTGCGTTCCCCATTTGTAGGTGTAGTCGAAGGCGGGTGACGGAACCAGCTTGGCCCAATGATCGATCATGGTTTGCATCTGTTCGGTGGTGGGCATGACCTGTCTGCCGCCATCGGAAGTCTCCCAATTGCCGCCGCCAAAGGCCTGGAAGACCGGAACGATGTTGCTGATCGGGATGCCCGACTTCACCGCTGCAGCCACGGCTCGGTCGATCATGTCGTAGTCGACCGTGTCCGTTCCCGTGCGCACCGGATAGGGGTCTATTCCAAAATAGTCGATATGCGTGTTGGCCGGATTGTAGGTGTTGGTAAAATCCGGATTGGTCGGGGATCCCATGTTCATCATGGTGATGAAGGTCTTGGCGCCTGGAAAATGCTCATGGATCCAGTCGGATTCCGCCTTCAGGTTCTCGGCGGTTGCATAGGTGCCCCACCTGCCCGTGGGATCGGGCTCGTCAACCAGATAGAACCCAAACACATTCGGATTGCCGAGGAAGGGGGTCATTTTCTCGATGAAGGACGCGGTTACGCCCTCATGCTCATTGAGATAGACCAGGCCTTTCATGCCATCCGGCAATGCGTCGACCAGCGAAACATACTGAACGTCAGCTAGATTGAAGCCGGCGGTTGCGATTTCGGTGGCAGAACCACCCGATGCATAGTGCAGAGTTGCCATCCATAATCCCTCATTTTGATTCGATAGCGCCCCGCGGATGTCTGCCTACTAGAAGGTGTATATTAGCGCCAAATCACATACCTGCACGCCCTGATAGAATGGTTGATCGGGGCAGGAATACCGCACTATTGCCCAAAATGTACGTCAAAAATACTGAGATCCGGACGGATAATATTCAATCGTGTTAGATTTAAATATTTGATCTGCGGGCATTTTACCAAGAAGTACGATACTGTAATTGTATTGTTCGGAAAATTAACGTATGATTGCATTTACGTGCTTAATTAACATGTGTGGAACTTTTAACGATAGCAAGATAACAAAATCTTCAGTTGGAGAAAACATGCAACTGTAGGTGAATTCATGAGAATGTGCGTTAGGACAATCACAACCTTATACTTATAATAGGCTCAAAATATGAAATAGTATTCTTCGCTACGGCCAAGCCATATAACTTCAAGCCAGTACTGTGTTCGAAATCAGACCAAGAGAACAGGCGCTAAGCTAGGATGCTAGCCAAACCATATTCTCTGCCCGCGGCACCAATTTGTTGTGGACAAATATGGGCAGGTGTCGCAGGTCGCCATAAACCTCCACCCAAAAGTAGCCAGGCGTTAGAAGTATCGCGGCGATCGTCGGGCGCGAAGCGCTATCGCCGCTTTGGCGGAAGCTCGATGCGGCGCAGGCGCTGGATATCCAGTGGTTCCGGCGCGGCCGCCTCGATGGCCATGGCAGACGCTACCCAGGCTCGGCCTGATGATGCACATGGCCGAGCAGGACTGCTCCAAGATCGAGCGCTTCGATGACGGCTCGCCTCGGGCGGGCAAGCTGACCGGGATCTACCGTTGGAGAGGCACATGAGCGTCCATGTCACCGCAGCCCCAATTGCCTTCCAGCCCGATCGCGCCCGCACCGAACTGACCGGCGTGGCCACGCTGAAAGGATGGCGATGGCGCTACCTGGCGCCACAAACCGGTGCTAGAGCGAACCCGCGTCGCACTTGGTCAAGGGCGACGGCATGCAGGTGGTGCCGCGCGCCCTGTGGCGCCGGGCGCGGCCGCATGCCGGCGCCCACGTCATCCGCGTAATTCCCGGCGGGAACTCGGTCAGGTCCGTCCTTCGGATACCGGTCTCTGTCGCGGCGATCGCCGTCGCCAGGTTCTTTTCTCTCCTGGCGCCACACCGCTGGGCTTGGAACAGCTCGCCCACCGCCGCAAAGATAGCTCTGACCGTCGGCCTGACCGCGCTCGCCGGCCTGCTGATCAACGGTTTGCTCCCGCTGCCCAGCCCGGAGAAACAGGAAAAACTCTTACGCCATAGCTGCTGGATGGGTACCCACCGGTTTGCGCCACCGTTTGGCGCGATGGCGTACATCGAGGTGGCGGCTTTACAGCCGCGCCTGTCGGCCGTCTTGCTGCACGTATGGGTCGCTGGAAACTGCCGAAGAGAAGCTCGGCGACACGCTGCTCACCAGATTCCACGAGGTCGAGATCGAGACGCGCTACGGCCATGCCGATGACGCATCGCTGACGCTCTATACCAACCAAGGTGCTCGAGGAGCGCATCGGCACCAATTTGTAACGGCCGTTGCAGGACCGGGGCGACGGCGAGATCATCAAGGGCGAGCCGGCCGAGCCTAAACCGGTCAGCCGCTTTACCGCCCGCGATACCGCCTGGTCGATTTCGATGGTGGTCGTTTCCCTCTCGCCTGATGAAGATCAAGGAGGAAGACGGCGACGAGCTATCTATGGAGATCGTGCTCAAGCGATGCCACCGGCTGGTCAGTACCGACGCCTGGACCGACCTGCCGAACCTGACCATCCGTGCAAAAAAGGTCGGCTTCTATCGGGCCGACCGCATCGAATACTCCGTGCGGGGCGCCTATGAGATCGAATACGAGCGGCTGATCCAGTCCGAGGCTGAGCACGTCATCGGTATCGTGGCGGGACTAGTCCAGGCCATCTGGCAATATCAGTTGACTGACCTCTCGCGCCCACAGTCGATATCCGTTCCCGTTCAAGTGAAGGCCATCAAGCGTGAAAACCGAGAGGAGTTGGTCGTTTGTGGCCAAGATCGCATTTAGGTCAAGAAACCGGCAGTTCGGGGCCTTGCTGCACAAGAACACAAGCCCTTTGTTCAAACGCCTGATCGCAGCATTGTTTTTGGTCTCGCTTGTTGTGAATAGGGTCGACTGGACGATCACCTCATTGACGGCCGCGAGCCGAGTGATGATCTTGCCATACGATGCCGCCACTTGTTCAGCGTCAGTGGATGCTCGGATATCGTTCACCCCGAGCATGATGAACACCATTCGGGGAGTGGCGGCAGTGATTTGATCGAGCCTCAGCAGGACGCCGTCGACACCGTCGCCAGATATGCCGCGATTGATGATCGACACCTCGGGAAATAGCTCTTGCCATTGGGCATTCTCAACAAGCGAGTCGCCGACCATAACGATATCGGCATGCCCCTCGAATTGCCGAAACTCATCGACCTTGGTTCGCCAATGATCATTTTCGGAGATGTCGGTTGATCGGAGCGAACTCACCAGCCCTCGAACAAAGGCGTATGCCGCATTGTTCTTGGATGAAGCGACGGCCAAGCCTGCCGCGAAGCCGGCAACAAGCAGGATCGACAGTACCCCGCCGAACTTTTTCACTCTGAACTTCCCCAAGCCCAGAGCGACAATGCAACTACAAATGGTTTAAAGTCAAATTCGGCATTAACCGACGTGACAGCTGCTCGGGTCAATTCCCGAGAAGGGGGCTTAGATTGGCGTCCGACCCGCTCGACAGTGCTGTTCGGCAGCGACCAGTTCGGCGATCGCAAGCAGGTTGCGGGCGCTGAAGGGCCGCTTCATCTTGTCGATCAATATCACCGCCGGAGACTAAATTTGGATTTTAAATACGTGCAAGCGTCGGCGGCGAGAGCGGCTACGGCAAGCGACAGAGGTCAGCTCGCCAGGGACCTGAACGCCACCTGCGCAGCGACAAAGATCTGCGGCACCTTTGGCAGCCATAGGCAGGTTGGCTTGCAGCTCGGCGCGTGATCATCGAGCACCGAAAAGGCATTTTCCTAAAGCCGCAAAGCCCAGGGACATGGCTCTCCTTTTCAAACTTGCACCGGGTCAATTCCCCTTCGATGGTGTCGATTGTGGTTCGATCTGTGGGAACACAACGGCTCGGCACTTCGCCATGGCTTTGGATAGCCCGATCTGTCCGACTTTGTTCAGGTGAATGACATCTCGATAGCCGGTTTCGGGGCTGATGAACTGGGCATCGTCAATGATCGACACCCCACTCGCGGCGGCTAGGTTTGCTCGGTAGCCTTGGCCGCGAACTCCCGACCTACGCTCCTGCCTGTCCGCGTGGGTGATTACACACACCGGCAGATCGAGATGCACCATGCGGGCTATGGCGGCGGTTGCGCTCCTAGCTGGTGGCAGGTCAATCTCCTTCGGTTCTTTGACGTTCCAAGGCAGATAGCGCGGGAGATAGCGAAAAGCGGCCTCTGAGAGCGCAAACCATGGCTTCGCGGTGGGGTGAGTTTCTGGGTCGAGTGCAGCAAACGTTGGCACGTCGCCGGCATCATGTGTCGACAGAACCACAATAAGCATGTCGGCATTGAACGTGCCGAAACGATTTATGTAGGCCTCCTCATTCTCCGGTCCCCAGCTGCCGGCAGAGGCGTTTAGATAGAGGGCCCCGTCGACTGAAAGGATGTCGGTCGCGAGGTCCGCCTGATCGGTCAGCGCACCGCCGTCGATAACTGAATCTCCGATGACCAAGGCCCTGAATTCGCCAGCTGGTTTTGTGATCGGGAAGTGCGCGCTGCGCATTCCGAGTTCATTGATCACTATATGGTTGCCGAAGCGATAGATGTCCTGGTTCGGTGCCCACATATATTCGATGGTCGAATGTGCGATGGAGAGCGGCGGGGTTCCCAGGCCGAGATAATACCGGCAGAACAGCTCGCCTCCGACAAATGCCCAGAAACAGACGCACAGGAGCGAGACCCAGACGATAAGCCAATCGGCCTGGCCGCCGACCACCGGTGGCTTGACGTTAATATTCATGTGCGAACCCCCGCCCGATGCAGCTATCTGTTTGTCGGTCGGGGCCTTGTTTGCTCGCTAGACCACCAGATCAAAATAAGACGTGCCGATCCTCATGACGGGAACACTTTTGTCCCGTTCACAAGTCCGCAGCTCTCGATAGGATTTGATCTTTAGCGTGCCGCCCGGCACGCGGATGCGCAAAGCCACAACATTTCCCCAGCCCCATCAGTTACGGCGCTCGCTTGACAGGAAAGTCAATGTGGCGAAGTCAACTATTTCTGGTCACCAGGGCCGCAGGCGGCCGAGCTCGTCTCATTGAGCGGTGATACCACGGCGGCAATCGACGGAGGGCTGGCTGCGTACAAGCCCCTTTTTCGGGTCGATTTTTCGGGGTCAAGGCAATTGCCCTAGATCCGGGAACAATTCAATATGAGCAAGGAACGCAACAAACAGACATGCTGCAAAGAACCCCGCTGCTACAAACGACATAGCCAGGGTAGACCCCAAGCGCCGCGCCGAAATGGCAGCGCGAACGAGAACAAGAACAGCTGGCACCGCGCCAATAAGAATAATTATGATCCCGATCATATCCCCTCTATTTGCTCCGTTCAGAGGACATTCCTCAAGCCGCCCGTCTAACAAGCGAATTGGCACAGCCGATGGCTGCCAGGGCGCACCCGATGCCGACGCAGTCAGCCGCCCAATCAAATCCATCGAGATCGCGCCCTATTAAGGGCGTACCCTGAAGGATTTCAATTGCAGCACCAACCAGAGCGAGGAGGATTACCACATTCATTTTGCGTTCCGGCCAACCGAGGCTTCCAACAACCATCAGCGCCGCGAACGCGATAGCGTGATTAACCTTGTCAAAATGGAAGCCTATATCCAAGCCGAACTCCTTGAGACGGAGAATTGGCAGAAGTGCAAGCACGACAACGGCAAGCAGAGTGACAAAAAAGCCTAGCTTTTCGGCGATCGGGTGTAATCTCATGCTGCTCCTACCATGTTTAGCAGGCCGAGCGCTCTAGGCAAACCACGGCTCCGAGGTCGCGAGGCGAGGCTCAAGCTTCTCCGACACGATCGCATCCGATTTGTCCAAAATCAACTGAAGTACATATTGAGCCGCCACATTCAATGTGCTTTGCGCTCCGCACGCTGCTTGCGCCCAATGTCGGCTTCAGCAATGCTGACGTTGGATTCGGCGGAAATGCCGGCGCACAGAGTGGTTTGGAGTGGGACGCGGTTCCCTGGCTGCCTCGGTAGCACCAACTTCGCGATTCCGAAAGTCGCCTTCGGATCAGAGGATTCAACTGTGGCGGGCGCTATCCCGTGTAACTTGCCTTGCCATATCGACTTGGAACAGAGTACCTTGCAGACCATCGACAACCCTTCGGCACGAGGTTGTCACCCATGTCTTAAGTACAATCTGTTACCCATGTCTCCGGGTTGGACACTTGTAGCGATGGCTGGGGCGCCAGGATTCGAACCTGGGAATGTCGGTACCAAAAACCGATGCCTTACCACTTGGCGACGCCCCAACAGCCGGAGCGTGCCCGCTGTGCGCGCGGCCTTATAGGACGAGCCGGGAGAAAGCTCAATGCCGACATATCGACTATGCGCGACGGACCCACCGTTTTTGCAATCGTCACTTTGATCGGACCCGATTCACTCCACACCGCCATTTCATTGCCGGCCGGATCGACGAAATGGAACCGCCTGCCGCCGGGGGAATGAAAAGATCTGCTTGCGATGGTGCCGCCGGCATTCTCGACGGCGCTCAACGTTTCCTCCAGTCTTTCCGAATAGAGCACTGGCAGCGGCTTGGCCGGCGCATCTTGGCCATCCGCCTGAAAACCGCCGTCCAGCCCTTCGGCAAAAGCTGAATGGGTCGGCCCGTAATCGGTGAACGACCATGAGAAGGCCGCGCTGTAGAAAGCCTTCGCGCTGTCCAGCGTTCCGCCCGGCGCCGGCATTTCCAGATAATCGAGCTTTCCGGTCATTCTCATCGCTCTGCCATTTGTTCTCGTTATGTTCTACAACAAAGCTTTCCAAAAACCAAGTCTTTTCGGCGCAGCTTTTCCTTAATCGATTGTAGAGGCCGGCCGGCCTGGTCGATGCCTTGCCTTTCGCACTGCAGCATCATATCGCTCGATTTGCCAATATTTCCAATCTCCTGCAACCGGGGAGCAAGCATGACCAAATGGGTCTACACCTTTGGCGATGGAGCGGCGGAAGGCCGTGCCGGCGACCGCAATCTGCTCGGCGGCAAGGGCGCCAATCTTGCCGAAATGTGCAGCCTGGGCCTGCCGGTGCCGCCGGGCTTCACCATCACTACCGAGGTCTGCAACGCCTACTACGCCAACGGCCACGCGTATCCGGCCTCGCTGGAAGCGGACGTTGCGATCGCCCTCGACCATATCGGCCGGCTGACCGGGCGCCGTTTCGGCGATCCGTCGAAACTGCTTTTGGTGTCGGTTCGCTCCGGTGCCCGCGCCTCCATGCCCGGCATGATGGACACCGTGCTCAATCTCGGCCTCAACGATGAGACGGTCGAGGCACTTGCCGCCGATTCAGGCGATGCGCGGTTCGCCTATGACAGCTACCGCCGTTTCATCCAGATGTATTCCGATGTCGTCATGGGCCTCGACCATGAGGTGTTCGAGGAAATCCTCGAAGACCAGAAGGGCGGCCTTGGCCATGATCTCGACACCGAACTGACGGCCATCGAATGGCAAGGCGTGATCGCGCTCTACAAGGCCAAGGTCGAGGAGGAGCTCGGCAAGCCGTTTCCGCAGGATCCGAGCGAGCAGCTCTGGGGCGCCATCGGCGCGGTGTTTTCCAGTTGGATGAACAACCGCGCCATCACCTACCGGCGCCTGCACGACATTCCCGAAAGCTGGGGCACGGCGGTTAACGTCCAGGCCATGGTCTTCGGCAATATGGGCGACACCTCGGCCACCGGCGTCGCCTTCACCCGCAATCCGTCGACCGGCGAAAAGCAGCTTTATGGCGAGTTCCTGGTCAATGCCCAGGGCGAGGATGTCGTTGCCGGCATCCGTACGCCGCAGAATATCACGGAGGCGGCGCGCATTGCCGCCGGCTCCGACAAGCCGTCGCTGCAGAAGCTGATGCCTGACGCCTTCCAGGCCTTCGTCAGCATCTCCGACCGCCTAGAGAAGCACTACCGCGACATGCAGGATCTCGAATTCACCATCGAGCGCGGCAAATTGTGGATGCTGCAGACCAGGTCAGGCAAACGCACCGCCAAGGCAGCGCTGAAGATTGCCGTCGACATGGCCAGGGACGGGCTGATCTCGAAGGAGGAGGCCGTCGCCCGCATTGATCCGGCCTCGCTCGACCAGTTGCTGCATCCCACAATCGATCCGAAGGCGGCGCGCGATATCATCGGCGTCGGCCTGCCGGCATCGCCGGGTGCTGCCACCGGCGAAATCGTGTTTTCCTCGAACGACGCCGAGGAGGCTAAGGCGCAAGGCCGCAAGGCGATCCTGGTGCGCATCGAGACCAGCCCCGAAGACATTCACGGCATGCATGCGGCGGAAGGCATCCTGACGACGCGCGGCGGCATGACCAGCCACGCCGCCGTTGTTGCGCGCGGCATGGGTAAGCCTTGCGTTTCGGGCGCAGGCTCGCTGCGCGTCGACTACAAGGCCGGCACGCTGATGGCGATGGGATCGACGTTCCGCAAGGGCGATATCATCACCATCGACGGCGGCAACGGCCAGGTGCTGAAAGGCGCGGTACCGATGCTGCAGCCCGAACTCTCGGGCGATTTCGCCGCCATCATGGAATGGGCCGACGGCGCGCGCCGCATGAAGGTGCGCACCAATGCCGAGACGCCGCTGGATGCGCGCATGGCGCGGTCCTTCGGCGCCGAAGGCATCGGTCTTTGCCGCACCGAACACATGTTCTTCGACGGCGATCGCATTATTGCCATGCGCGAGATGATCCTGGCCGATACGGAAAAGGACCGTCGAACGGCGCTGGCCAAGCTGTTGCCGATGCAGCGCTCGGATTTCCTCGAACTGTTCGAGATCATGGCCGGGCTGCCGGTCACGATCCGCCTGCTCGATCCGCCGCTGCACGAATTCCTGCCCAAGACCGAGGAGGAGGTGGCCGAGGTCGCCGCCGCCATGAATGTGTCGCCGGACAAGCTCCGGCGGCGCACCGAAGCGTTGCACGAGTTTAATCCGATGCTCGGCCATCGCGGCTGCCGGCTTGCCGTCTCATATCCCGAAATCGCCGAGATGCAGGCACGAGCCATTTTCGAGGCGGCCGTGGAGGCCGGCAGGAAGGCCGGCGCGCTGGTGGTCCCCGAAATCATGGTGCCGCTGGTCGGGCTGGTGAAGGAGCTCGACTTCGTCAAGGCACGCATCGACGCCGTCGCCAAAAGCGTGATGGACGAGACCGGTGTCGGGATCGACTATCTGACCGGCACGATGATCGAACTGCCGCGCGCCGCGATCCGCGCTCATGTCATTGCCGAGGCGGCCGAATTCTTCTCCTTCGGCACCAACGATCTGACCCAGACCACCTTCGGTATCTCGCGCGACGACGCGGCCTCGTTCCTCGAGACCTACCGGCAAAAAGGCATCATCGAGCAGGATCCGTTCGTGTCGCTCGACATAGAGGGCGTCGGCGAACTGGTGCGGATGGCGGCCGAAAAGGGCAGGGCGACGCGGCCCGACATCAAGCTCGGTATTTGCGGCGAGCATGGCGGCGACCCGGCCTCGATCCATTTCTGCGAAAAGGTCGGCCTCGACTACGTCTCGTGCTCGCCATACCGGGTGCCGATCGCCAGGCTGGCCGCCGCGCAAGCGGCGGTGCAGGCTGCAAAGAACGGCCGCGGATAGGAGTTGGAGTCCACCGGCATCTGACCTTACCGATTTGTAACCGAATTCACGCGAACGTGCGTCTGTCGGCTCCAAATCCCGACATCGTTTCTGCCCAGTTTCCGGCCCCCGAACCCGCCCCGGTGCCAGAAACAGATGTTACAGAACCCGCCCACGCACGTCCGCTCGATTCTCATCCTCCAGACGAAATTCATCGGCGATCTTGTCCTCGCTTCCGCGCTCGCCAGAAACCTGCGCCTCCAATATCCAAAGGCCAGGATCGTGTTCCTTTGCGAGGCGAACTTTGCCAGTTTCCTGTTGGCTCATGGCATCGCCTCGGACGTGGTGGCGTTCCGACGCGTACGGATGCGTGGCACCCCTGTGCAGCGTGGTCGCGAGCTTTACGCGACGGTGCGCGCTCTGCGCCGGTTCCGGTTTGACCTGACTATCGACCTGGCCGATTCCAAAACCTCACGCATCATCGTCAGGCTCGTCAACGCCAAGACCCGCGTCGGATATGATCCTCCCGAAAAACCGTTGCGCTGGCTGGAACGCCAGCCCGCCAACGTCCTGGCCAAGCCGTTTGGCTTTGGTGGCCAGCATTATCTCTACCGCTATCTTTCGCCGCTTGAGGCGCTTGGCGTGGAGTTGCGTGCGCCGGTCCCAACGATTGAGCCGCTGCCGCTGGAGACCGCCAGGGCATTGGCGCTTCTCGACCGGCATCATCTCCGGCGTAACGCCTTCATAGCCGTTCATGCAGGAGCGAGCTTCCGGGGGCGGCAATGGCAGCCGGAACGTTTTGCGCTGGCCATCGACGAGATCTCGCGGCAGACCGGGTTGGACTTCCTGCTTGTCGGCGGCCCCGATGAACGGGCATCGGCCGAGCGCATCGTCGCCAAGGCCGCTTCGCCGGTCGTCAACGTGGTCGGGGCGCTGTCACTGGCAACGCTGCTGGCGGTCCTCGGCCAGGCACGCCTGTTTCTGGGAAACGAGAGTGGCCCGATGCAGATGGCGGCGGCCGCGGGAACGCCGGTTGTCGGCCTGTTCGGCCTGACCGACCCGGCCGTCTGGGGGCCTGTCGGCGTGGCCAGTGTTACGCCGCGGCCCTCCATGCCTTGCGAGTGCATAGCCAGGGACCTGTGCCGCCGACCCGATCCGAGCAAGGCTTGCTGCGTCTGGCGACTTGAGGTCAAAGCGGTGGTCGACGCGGTGCTCGCGATCCTTTCACGTAAGGTTAAGGACGTGGAGCACGCGTTGTGACCTCGCGCTTGCCAAAGGTCAGGCCGGCGGTCAAATTGCCGCTGCCGACGCTTTTGCAGGGGCACCGTCCCGATTTCCGCCTTGATGCCGGTCTTGGGGTCGCCGCTTCAACTTTGATCCGGCCGACCTGGAAATAAATCGATGCGCCTGTTCCAAAAGTATTTTTGCGCCGTTGCGATATCGCTGTGGGCTGTCTCTCCTGGCAACGCCCAGTTGCTCGTCGCACCGACGCTGCACATCAAGGCCGAGGCGGGCGGCGGCCGCGTCGCGCTGACGCTCGATGCGTGCGGCGGAAGGACCGACACACGGATTCTCTCGGCGCTGGTGGAAAACAAGATTCCTGCCACCATTTTCGTCACCGGCATCTGGCTGAAGCACAACGCCGCCGCCGTCGAGATCATGCGGGCGCATCCCGAACTGTTTGAATTGGAAAACCATGGCGGCCGCCATGTCCCGGCTGTCGACACGCCGCAAAAGATCTACGGCATTCGCAGTGCCGGCAGCCCGCAGGCCGTGCTGGCCGAGGTCGAATCGGGTGCTGCCGCTCTTGCTGTGACCGGCGAACCGGCGCCGAAATGGTTTCGCGGCGCAACCGCCGAATACAGCCCATCGGCAATCGCGATGATCCGCAAGCTTGGTTTCAAGATCGCCGGATTCTCGATCAACGGCGATGGCGGCTCATTGCTCGGCGCAAAAGAGACCGCCCGGCGCATTGCCGCGGCGAAGGACGGCGACGTCATCATCGCTCACATCAACCAGCCGACCCATGCGGCTGGCGAAGGCGTGGTGCAGGGACTTCTGACGCTGAAGGCCAAGGGCCTCACCTTCGTGCGTCTCGACGACGCCGACGGCATCGGCGATGAAGGCACCACCGACTGATCAGTCGGGCGTGGCCTCGATGGTCACCTTGTTCGGATAGAACGCGCCGTGATCGCGAATGTCTGCCATCTCGTCGAACGGCCGCTCATAGGCCCACATCGCATCCTTGCCTGCATCGCCGGCGGGCAGCACGCTCCAATAGCTGGCATCGCCCTTATAGGGGCAATGGGTCGAGTGTTCGGTCTTGCCAAGCTGCTTGAAGTCGATGTCGCCGAACGGAATGTAGAAAACGGGCGGATAGGGAGGTTCGGTCAGCACCTTGACCTTGCTGGTCGAGGCGATAACGACATCGCCGGCGCGCACCGTCACGGTGCCCTTGTAAGGCTCGACGGTGATCACCTTGTCCGGATTGCGCTGAAAGCCGGGTGACGGATTTGCGATCTGGTCCATATCGGATCTCCTTGCCTCTACCCCAAGATGTGTCTGGCAAGCGCGTTGCGCAAGACCTGCAAGCCACCGGCGGGCATCGCCCCCGGCTGGCAGTCTTGCGCTTTCCTCCGGTATCGCGCCTAAAATCAGGCGGCGGCCTGGAAAGCGTCCATCAGCCCGGCATAGGCGGCGGCAATCCCGGCCACCGGATTGGTGCTTTTCGAGGTGGTCTCGACCTTCAAAGCACCGCCGTTGGTCGGCAAGGTGAGCAGCAGAAACTGGCGATTGCCGCCATCGCCGACCGATGCGGCGGCGACGTGCTGGGCTTCGCCCTCGTTCACGACGCACATCTTGAACAAGAGCGTGCCGCCGACAGCTTCGAGGGCGCCGCCGACGACCTCGACGAATTCATCTTCGGAAACGGTTTTGGCGTCAGGCACCAGATCGGCCTGCGCGACATCGGCGGCCACCAGATCGGCCAGGCTTTCGGCAAGCGTATTTTCCAAGGCTTTGTCGTCGAGCTGCGCGTCCATGCGAACCTCTTTCATTCGCCAATCGCGCCCCGCCGTTAATCAACGTTAACGCCGAGCATGGCCGGATTGTGGCGAATTCGGCCTCAATTGGCTCCATGCCCCGCTCCAGCCCGATCCTGGCTGGACAATCCGCCGGTTCGTCCCACAATGGCGAAAAAATAACGGGAGGAACAAGATGCTCGGGCTGATGCAGGAATGGCCGCTGCTTTGTTACAAGCTGATCGACAATGCCGAGAGGCAGCACGGTAGCCGCGAGATCGTGTCGCGTTCGATCGAGGGGCCGATCGTGCGCAGCACATATGCCGAAATCCATGATCGTGCCCTGAAGGTCGCCGAGCGGCTCGAGCGTGACGGGTTCGGGCTTGGCGACCGCATCGCGACCCTGGCCTGGAACACCGCGCGCCACATCGAGGCCTGGTACGGCATCATGGGTGTCGGTGCCATCTATCACACGCTCAACCCGCGGCTCTTTCCCGAGCAGATCACCTGGATCATGAACAATGCCGGGGACAAGGCGATCTTCGTTGACCTGACCTTCCTGCCGCTGCTCGAAAAGATCGCCGGCGCGGTCAAGTCGCTGGAGCAGGTTATCGTGCTGACCGACAACGCGCATATGCCGGAGACTGCGCTGCCCAATGTGGTTGCGTACGAAGAATGGCTTGCTGAAGCCGACGGCAACTTCGCTTGGAAGACTTTCGACGAAAACACCGCCGCCGGTATGTGCTACACCTCGGGCACCACGGGCGATCCGAAAGGCGTCCTCTACAGCCATCGTTCGAACGTGCTGCACGCCATGATCGAAGCGATGCCCGACGCCATGGGCCTGTCGTCGCGCGATACCGTATTGCCGGTCGTGCCGATGTTTCACGCTAACGCCTGGGGCCTTGCCCAGAGCGCGCCGATGATCGGCGCCAAGCTGGTCATGCCCGGCTGCAAGATCGATGGCGCTTCGATCTACGAGCTGCTCGACACCGAGAAGGTGACCTTCAGCGCCGCCGTGCCGACGGTGTGGATGATGCTCCTCCAGCATCTGGAAGAAACTGGCAAGAAACTGCCCTATCTGCAGAAAGTCGTCATCGGCGGCGCGTCCTGTCCACGCGCGATCACGACGAAGTTCCAGGACAATTACGATGTCCAGGTCGTCCACGCCTGGGGCATGACCGAGATGTCGCCGCTCGGCACGCTGTGCACCTTGAAGCCGGATTACGCCGGGCTGAAGGGCGAGGCTCGCCTCGCCGTCCAGCAGAAGCAGGGCTTTACGCCGTTCGGCATCGAAATGAAGATAACGGATGACGACGATAACGAGCTGCCATGGGACGGCAAGACCTTCGGCCGACTCAAAGTCCGCGGGCCGGCCGTCGCGCGCGCCTATTATGGCGGCATCGGATCCGAACAGTTTGATGAAGACGGCTGGTTCGATACCGGTGATATCGCGCATATCGACCCCGGCGGCTACATGCAGATCACCGATCGCGCCAAGGACGTGATCAAGTCGGGCGGCGAATGGATCTCGACCATCGAGCTCGAGAACCTCGCTGTCGGCCATCCCGACGTGGCGGAGGCCGCCGCCATCGGCATTCCGCATTCCAAATGGGGCGAGCGGCCTTTGCTCGTGATCGTACGCAAGCCGGGCAGGGAGCCGACCAAGACGGAGATTCTCGCTTTCATGGACGGCAAGGTGGCGAAGTGGTGGATGCCGGACGACGTCGCTTTTGTCGGCGAAATCCCACACACGGCTGCCGGCAAGATCCAGAAGATTACCTTGCGCCAGCAATTCCGGGATTATCACCTGCCGACGGATTGACCGGAGATGCGGCGTCTTTGCGCCTTCAAGCCGGCGCTGAAAGGCACTATGCGTGTGTTCGGGTTGGGGCAGCGCGGAAACCAATGACGGGAATTCCCGAGCGACAGACGTCGAGGGCTGCCAGCTGGTCGCGGCGCACCGGCGCGTTTTCGGCAGTCCTGCTGCTGACCGCTCTCATCGGCCATCGCTATGATCTCGTCGAGACCCAAGCTTTCCTATGGGTGCTTGGCATTGTCGCCTTGCTGGCTGCGTTTGCGCTTCTGTTCGCCGGGTTTGCCTTTGCGCGATTGTGGAATTTCGGTGATCGCGGCGGCCATGACCTGACCGCCGGCGCCTTGCTGGCGATTCTGGTGCTCATCCCTTACGGCGTCGCGGCCTATTGGGTGGCCACCTATCCGCCGCTGCGCGACATCTCGACGGATCTGGACGACCCACCGGTGCTCGATATTTCCACCCGGACAAAGGATATGAACGAGCTTTTGCCGCCGACACCCGGCGAGCAGCGCCTGCAAATCGAAGCTTATCCGCTTGTTACCGGACGCAGCTACACCTTGCCTTTCGATCGCGTTCTGGAGGCGGTCAAAACGGTGCTCGATCGGCGCGGCTGGCAGCTCACGGCGCCGTTTCCAGACGCAGCAGGGCAAAGCGACGTGACGGTCGATGCGCTGGCCAAGGGCTTGCTGCTTGGTCTTCCCGCCGATGTCGCCATCCGCGTGACCGACGACGGCGATGCGGTCATCGTCGATATGCGCTCGGCCTCGCGTTACGGCCGCTACGACGTTGGCGACAATGCAGCGCGCATCACCGATTTCCTTTCCGAACTCGACCAGGAAGTCGCCGGCCAGGTGGGCGTGGCGCCGGCGGAATGATATCCGAAGTGTGCTAGGGTGCCGGCGAATAGATGCCGTCGATAGCCGGCTCGCCGTCGGTGTGGACCAGGCCGCGCGCCACCAGATCTTCCAGATGGGCAAGCACCGACAGGCCGGCCGCGCCATGGAGGCGCGGGTCGGTGTCTCGATAGATCGCCTCCACCATGTCCTTGATTGTCCGGTCGCCGCTGTTGATCCGCTCCAGAATTGCGCGTTCGCGCATTTTGCGATGCGTTTTCAATCCGCGCATGAAGCTGCGCGGCTCGGTCACCGGCCCACCATGACCGGGCAGCAGCAGCCGGTCGTCACGTTCGATCAGCCGATCGAGCGATGTCATGTACTCGGCCATCGCGCCATCCGGCGGTGCGACGATCGTGGTTGCCCACGCCATGACGTGATCGGCCGAGAAAAGGATGCCGGTTCCCTCCAGCGCGAAGGCCGCGTGATTGGCGGTATGGCCGGGCGTCAGCACCGTCCGGATCGCCCAGCCGTCGCCGTCGATCACCATATCATCCGGCAGCGCGACGTCTGGAACGAACTCGATGTCGGCGCTGGCATCGAGCGGATTGACCTCGCCGGTGCGCAACGGCCGCGCCGGGCGATGCCGGCCCTCCGCCAGAACCACCGCACCCGTATGCTGCTTCAGCCGCGCCGCCAGCGGCGAATGGTCGCGATGCGTGTGGCTGACGAAGATATGGCTGACCGGCCTGGTCCCGATCGCTTCGAGCAGTGTTCTAAGATGTGCCTCGTCATCCGGTCCGGGATCGATCACCGCCACCGTCTCGCGACCGACGATATAACTGTTGGTTCCGTGAAAGGTGAACGGGCTTGGGTTCGGGGCCGTGACGCGTTGAATACCAGGCGCAACGATCACGCCCTTGCCATAGGACGGTTCGAAGCGTGTGTCGAATTTCAGCGCCATGCGAACGTCGCGACCTTTTTTGGGGCGAGGGCAAAACCGATTGCCGCATAGCACGGAAGCCAATATAGGAAAACGCAAGGCCGCGTTCGGCGGCAATCCGGAACGGGGAAGACCATGGCAATTGCAACGACGATGCGTCCGCTTATTTCTCTCGCTCTGCCTGAAAAGGGCGCGGCCCGGCTGGCAGGACAGCTTTTGCTGGCGATCGCCGGAACGCTGCTGTTGATCTTGTCTGCCAAGACCAAGGTCATGCTCGGACCGGTCGATATCTCGATGCAGACGCTCGCCGTCTTGCTGATCGCTGCCGCCTTCGGCATGCGCCTTGGCGTCGCCACGCTGCTTCTCTACATGGCTGAGGGCGCGCTGGGGCTTCCGGTCTTCCAGAGCACGCCGGAAAAGGGCATCGGCATCGCCTACATGCTCGGTTCGACCGGCGGTTATCTTGCCGGCTTCGTCGTCATGGCGGCGATCGTCGGCTGGGCTGCCGACCGTGGCTGGGATCGCCATCCTATCAAGCTCTTCAATGCCATGCTGGTGGCCGAGATCGTCATGATGGCAATGGGCTTTGCCTGGCTGGCGCTGTTGATTGGCCCGGAAAAATCCTGGCAGTTCGGGGTGGTGCCCTTTATCGTCGGTGATCTGATCAAGGTTGCGCTTGCCGCGAGCCTGGTGCCGGCTGTCTGGTCGCTGTTGAAGCGTTCGTGAAGCCGGTCGAGCGGAACTTAAGCCAAAAACGGACCTGCATGTTGCACCGCTGTCACCAACCTATTGCCTGAACCCATGACTCGATGGCAACCTGTTCTGCGCGACAATCTGTCGAATGGTTTTCGCCGTAGTTGGTGTGGCCGTGCAGGATCTTTCTCGCTGGCGGCTGGCTTCTAGCGCGACGCCATTCGTCACATTAGCTTTAAGTCGACGGACTAAGTACCAGAACCAACGGGCGATTCGTCACGACCAGCGTAACCAAGCACCTACGTATGGAAATAAATTGCTCGACATAGCATCTCAGCCAGCTGAAAAAGAAAGCGGCTCGGTGATTATTTAGGCACAGCTAAATTTCTGGACAATGTGTAGGAAATTCTTAACCCAACCGCCTTGACTTTAGTGGCTTGGTTGCTTGCTGGTATCCACACACTGTCGTAACCGTTGACCTGAGATCATGTCGCCGACCGCCGAAGGAAGACACGTGAGTAGCGCGGAAAAAACAACGAGCAAGGCAACAGCCCTGTCGCGTGGGCCGACCGCCGCGCCGGCAACGCGCTGGTATGCGGCCAGCGTCTTTCCCGGAAAGGAGCATGTCGCTGAGCGGCATCTCCGGATCCAGGGATTCGAGCCCTTTGTGCCTCGCTGCGAGAAAACCGTGCGTCATGCCCGGCGGCTCGAAACACGGTCCGCAGCTTATTTCCCGGGCTATATGTTCATCGCCCTTGACCTCGGACTGCAACGTTGGCGCTCGGTCAATGGAACATTCGGTGTGCGTTCCCTCGTTACGCAAGGCGACCGGCCTTTGCCGGTCCCCTCGGGTCTGGTCGAGCGTTTCATTGCATTGACCGGTGAGGACGGGCTGCTTGATTTCAGTGGAGGCCTCGCAGCCGGTGCCTCGGTCCGAATCCTTTCAGGCCCTCTCGCGGATACAATCGGTCGCCTTGACCGGCTCGATCCAGCTGGACGAGCCCGGGTTCTGGTGGCCATCATGAATGGCGAAATCCCTGTCGACTTGGATGCCAGGGATCTCGTAGCAATCGCGTAGCCGCAAACATCAAGGCGGCACCGTGATGTAAATTGTTATAGGATGCGCTCTCGGGTTTTCACCCGGGAGTGCGGTAGCCGTCGTTCGGTGGGAAATGGGCGCTGTCTGCGAGATCGTCTCATCGGCGCTGATTGAGGGTACGCGGTATGCGAATAACAATGATTGGTGCCGGCTATGTAGGGCTCGTCTCGGGCGCCTGTTTCGCCGACTTTGGCCATCAGGTCTGCTGCGTCGACCGGGATGCGGAAAAGCTTGCCATGCTCAAACTTGGTAAGATACCGATCTATGAGCCAGGGCTCGACGACCTCGTCACCACCAACGCCGCGCAAGGCCGCTTGCGTTTCGATGACAATCTGGCCGATGCGGTTTCTCAATCGGATGTGGTCTTCATAGCCGTGGGCACGCCGTCACGGCGTGGTGACGGGCACGCCGATCTGTCCTTCGTCTACGACGCGGCCGCTGAAGTCGGCCGCGCGCTCAAGGGATTTACGGTCGTGGTGACGAAATCGACCGTCCCCGTCGGTACCGGCGATGAGGTGGAACGGATCATTCGCGAGCAAAATCCGGCCGCCGATTTTGCGGTGGTCTCCAATCCGGAATTTCTTCGCGAAGGATCGGCGATCGAGGACTTCAAGCGGCCCGACCGCATTATTGTCGGCACCGATGCCGAACGGGCCAAGGCGGTCATGGGCGAGATCTATCGGCCGCTCTCGCTGAATGCCGCACCGATATTCTATACGAGCCGGCGTACGGCGGAGCTCACTAAATACGCCGGCAACGCGTTTCTGGCCATGAAGATCACCTTCATCAACGAAATTGCCGATCTCTGCGAGCGGTTGGGGGCCGATGTGCAGGACGTCGCGCGCGGCATCGGCATGGACAACCGCATCGGCGCAAAGTTTCTTCATGCCGGGCCGGGCTATGGCGGTTCCTGTTTCCCGAAAGATACGCTGGCACTGGTCAAGACCGCGCAGGACGCGGCAAGCCCCGTGCGGCTGATTGAAACGACGGTCTCGATAAACGACCAGCGCAAACGGGCGATGGCGCGCAAGGTGGTCGAGGCCTGCGGCGGATCTGTGCGCGGCAAGGCCATCGGCATCCTTGGCCTTACGTTCAAGCCGAACACCGACGACATGCGCGACGCGCCCTCATTGGCCATCATTCAGGCACTCAAGGACGCGGGCGCTTCGATCAAGGCCTACGATCCGGTCGGCATGGAGCAGGCGCGCAAGATGATCGAAGGCATTGAATTCGGGGAAAGCGCCTACGCGGTGGCCGACGGCTCGCATGCGATCGTTATCGTCACCGAGTGGAATGCGTTTCGGTCGTTGGATCTCAAGCGGCTCCGTGCACTCATGGCGACGCCGGTGATGGTTGATCTGCGAAATGTCTACCGCGGCGAGGACGTCGTTAGGGAAGGCATAGCCTATTCGAGCGTCGGCCGAGAGCAGCATCCTGTCCAGTGAAAGTCCAGGTTTTCATGGGGCCCGATTCGCGGGATTCAAATTGATCGCCACCACCGTCCATTTACCCAACAAACGGCATCTCCTGCTCCGGATGCGCTTTCAGCTGCTTGGCGGATTGACATTCGCGATTCTGCTGCCCGCGCTGATCCGTATGTCGGTCGATCAAGACGTTATCCTGTACTCAAACTTACAGGTTACGATAATTGCGGCGCTCATTGCGCACACCACCGGCTACTTCTTTTACAAACGCATCGGCAATTTCCCAGGCGTGGCCGCCGCTGGTTACATCCTGCCAACCTTCGCCCTGACTTACGGCCTGGTGTTCGCGACGATCTTCTTCTTCAGGTTCGACTATAGTCGGTTCCAGGCCGCGGCGAGCTTCATTCAATCGACATTGTGGTATTTTGGTTTAAGCTTGGCCACGCGGCGGCTCGATGCACACCGGCTGGCGATAATTCCTGGCGGAGACGTCGACAGGCTGGAGAGCATACCGGGCGTTAACTGGCACAGGATTCTTTCGGCTGACACGGTCGTCGAGCATGCGACCGGCGTGGTAGCCGATCTTCGAGCTGACCTCTCAGATGAGTGGGAGCGGTATATTGCCGACCGCGCGCTTTCGGGAACACCGGTCTATCACGTCAAACAAATAAGCGAGTCGCTCACAGGCAGGGTAGAGATCGAGCATCTTTCTGAAAACACTCTAGGCTCCTTGAATCCAAACCAGGCTTACCTGAAAATTAAGCAGGGGATAGACTGGGCTGCTGCGTTATTTGTGCTGGTTGTTTTCTCGCCATTGCTGTTGTTCGTGGCGATTTCCGTAAAGATCGATTCGCCTGGACCGGCGCTATTCAAACAGAAGCGAATGGGCTACAGAGGGCATCCCTACGAGGTCTACAAGTTTCGAACGATGAAGCTCAGCGACACGGCTGTTGACGAGAAGGAAGCGGCCATCACGAAGGCTGGCGATACACGCATCACCCGTTTCGGGCAATTCTTGAGAAAATCCAGAATCGACGAGTTGCCGCAGGCCTTCAACATCCTGCGCGGCGAGATGAGCTGGATCGGACCGCGGCCGGAAGCACTTGTATTGTCGAAATGGTACGAGGCGGAGCTGCCATTCTATCGCTACCGTCACATCGTGCGGCCTGGCATTACCGGATGGGCGCAAGTCAACCAGGGCCATGTTGCAGCCGTGGACGACGTTCTCGAAAAACTTCACTACGACTTCTACTACATCAAGAATTTCTCCCCTTGGCTCGACGCGCTGATCGTGTTTCGAACCATCCGAACCATGCTGACGGGATTTGGCGCGCGTTGACAAGGCGGCAAAGATCGGCCGCTCACGAGCTTCGCAGGATGGGGATAGCCACCAGCTTTTTTGAAATGGTATTTTTTGCAATGCCTAAGGTTATGCTGATCAGCGTTGAAAAATACCGTCGTATCGACCTCGGAGAAGCACAATGACTAGGAAGACCGCGCTCATTACCGGCATCACCGGCCAGGACGGCGCCTATCTGGCGGAACTTCTCTTGGCAAAGGGCTATGATGTCCACGGCATCAAGCGGCGGTCGTCGTCGTTCAATACGGGTCGTATCGATAATCTCTATCAGGATCCACATGAAAAGAACGTAAGGCTCTCGCTGCACTATGGTGACATGACCGATGCCACCAACCTCATCCGCATCGTGCAGGAAGTGCAGCCCGACGAGATTTACAATCTCGCGGCACAGTCGCATGTCCAGGTGAGCTTCGAGACCGCGGAATATACGGCGAATGCCGATGCGATCGGCACATTGCGTCTCCTGGAAGCGATCCGGCTGCTTGGCCTGACAAAAAAGACGCGTTTCTATCAGGCATCGACGTCCGAGCTCTACGGCAAGGTTCAGGAGATCCCGCAACGCGAGACCACGCCTTTTTATCCGCGGTCGCCTTATGCCGCGGCAAAGATTTATGCCTACTGGATCACCGTGAATTATCGAGAGGCCTACGATATCCATGCCTCTAATGGCATCCTGTTCAATCACGAGAGCCCAATGCGCGGCGAGACATTCGTCACCCGCAAGATCACGCGCGCGGCTGCTGCAATCAGCCTCGGCCTTCAGGACAAGCTCTACCTTGGCAATCTATCGGCTGAACGGGATTGGGGGCACGCCCGCGATTACGTCGAAGGCATGTGGCGAATTCTTCAGCATGAAGTTCCCGACGACTATGTCCTTGCAACCGGCATAAAGAATTCGGTCCGCCGCTTTGTCGAGCTTGCATTTAAGGAGGTCGGGATCGAGATCCGGTGGACTGGTTCCGGCATTAAGGAAAAAGGCGTTGATGCAAAATCAGGCGCCGTTCTGGTCGAGGTCGATCCGCGTTATTTCAGGCCGACCGAAGTGGAGCTTCTGATCGGGGACGCCTCGAAAGCGGAGCGCGTTCTTGGGTGGAAGGCGACAACATCGCTCGCCACGATGGTCCAGGAAATGGTCCAGTCCGACCTCGAAACGGTCAGACAGGAATCCGAACATCGGCGCCTGGACGAGGATCGCATTCGCGTTGCGGCACAGTAAGCGGCGTTGGGCGGGGTCGACATGAAAATCTCCGTCTTGACCGTCTGTTGGAACTCTGCGGCGACTATCAGGCATACGATCGACAGCTTCCTGGCCCAGGATCATAACGACAAGGAGCTGGTGGTCATCGACGGCAACTCGTCGGACGAAACGCTGGAAATTGTCCGGTCTTACCCACAGGACCAGATCCGGCTGGTCAGCGAGCCAGACTGCGGAATGTATGATGCCCTCAACAAGGGGCTGCGCCTCTATACCGGAGACGCGGTAGGCGTGCTGAATTCAGACGATTGCTTTCACGATCGTGCGGCGCTGGGACGGATCTCCGCAGGACTCGAACATGCCGACATCGTGCATGGCGACCTTGATTTCGTCGAAGACCATTTGAGCAAGCGGATCGTACGCCGTTGGCGTGCCGTGGCCCGACCCGTGAAGGGTTTTCGGACCGGATGGATGCCGGCCCATCCAACGTTCTATGTCAAGCGGAAGGTGGCGGACGTGGTCGGTGCATTCGATCTCAGCCTCAAAGTGGCATCGGATTATGACTGGATGTTGAGAGCCGTTGAGGTTCACGGATTCCAGACCGCTGCGACCGGCCACGTGTTGGTAGACATGATGGTTGGCGGAGCCAGCACGCGAAGTCTTGCCTCTCACATAGGCCACAATCTCGAAGCGCTGCGGGCACGCCGGCGTTGGCTCGGATCGGGTCCGGTTGACTATGCACTTGTCGCAAAACCTGCGCGCAAGCTGAAGCAGCTGGTATCGATAAGGAGAGGGAATTGACGGAATTGAAACCACTGCCAGAAGTATATCCAACGAGTGTCTTCAGTTAGATGGTAGCAACCTATGTTACAATTGCTATATTTACTCTGTGCAACGCAGTTCCCTTCGTCGTTGAGCGTAGCAAGCAGATATTCCAGCCGATTAAGCTGTACGCGTGTGTTCAGGTACTTATTATGGTGCCTGCCATGATAATCGTTTCAAATTATCCGGAATACATTCAGCCAAGTGTATTCTCGGTCGTGGCGTCAGATTTTCAAGCAAGCTTAACTTGGACCATATTTTGCTACTCACTGTTGAATTTGACAATCTACACAGCTTATTATTCAAGCGTGGGAAGCTTCAATTCACTAGAAAACCTTAGGCGTTCGAGGGTACATCTTACCAACTTCGAGAGCATCGGCTCTATCATATTTTTTGTAGCAGTCGGCACCTTAGCTTTCTATGCCAAGATCAGGGCTTCGGGCGGACTCGAGTTCCTTTTGAGCAACGTCTCCCGGCGCGTAGAATTGCAATCAGGTTTAGGCCCGCTGAATTTTATAATCTCAAGTTCTTATTTGTTGGCTAACGTTGCTGCCACTCGGAGAGTGGCCACGAAGGGGGGCGTGATCAGTGGTCTCCTCCTTTTTTCTGCCTTTGTAACGGGAGCTGCAACGTCAAGCATTTTTGGCGGAAGAAAGGACACGCTCCAGCTGCTGCTAACGATAATCATGGTTGCGTCTCTGTCGAATCCGAAGTTTATGCGATTTAGTATCAAGAATATACTGGTACTGTCGGTGTTATATGCGTCAGTAATATTGTATTATTTTGCTGTTCTTATCTATAGGGACGCAAACTCGTTAGATGGTTTGACAGAAAACTTTCAAAATTTGGCGTCAATGACGCTAGATTCGTATAGTTCGCTAATAATTTCACTTAGCTACATAGATACTTACCTGTTCGCGACAAACTTCTTTAACTGGGGTAATTTCTATCTCGGAAGAACTTTTATTGATCTTACTACCGCCTTTTTGCCGAGTTCTCTATATGAATTTAAGCCACCTGTTGACGACGGGCTGTACATAAGAGCAGCAACTTTGGGATATCTCTTGGAGCCGGGTACACCAGCCGCTGACATCGTTCATAATTCGTGGCCGGGGGAGACACTTGGCACTGGATACATGAACGCCGGACTGGCAGGCGTACTGATCTCAGGCTGGTTCGTCGGCTATCTGCTAGCTAAGGGCTATGCCTATTCCATGAAGAACCCGGATTCGATAATCGGAATTGTGATTGTATGCAATTTGTTCCTAAATTTTGAAATGTCAAATCTTCGCATTGTGAACCTGATCTCTTCAGTCATTGGAGCAATTCTTGTATTGCTCCTGTACAAGGCAGCCAAGCAAGTGTTGCCCTTTATTTAGCCGTGGTGGTCGCCACCCGTGGCCGCGCAGCCTCGCTGTCGTCGCCGACCGGAACGAGTCATTGAAGAAAACAACCATCAATCTAATGGGGCAGGCAGTTTGGGCTGCATCCCAAGCCATTTGCATTCTCGTGCTCTCTCACCACAACATGGCCTCGACTATTGGGGTATACACGCTGGGGCTTTCGATATTTGCGCCGCTGTGCCTACTTTTCGGCCTGAATCTAAGAGTCGTTATGTCGCTCGAAAGCGTCGACGGTTCGGTGGTGTACGACGCACTGATATTGCGCGTCGCTGGTGTGCTTTTTTCGTATACGATGACGGCCTTGGTTATTTTCTCTTTGAAAGATACGGCATCATTTGAAAAATGGATTGCGCTCGCGTTGATAGCAGGACGGGTTGGGGACCAACTAAGCGACCTTATAATAGGAATATACCAACGCGACAATCAACAGGAGCGCATCGCACTCTCTTTTGCCGGCAGGGGCGTGGCAGGTATGGTGCCCTTTCTCGGGGTAATTTATCTCAGAGGAAGTTTCATCGAAGCCGCCATTCTCTCGTCGGCATGCGTGATTGCAACGTCTGTTCTGTTGGACGTCTACATGTCGATGCAACCTGGCCCTACATGGCATATGATTGGGCGAACAAGCTTTAAGAGAATACGCCGTCTTGTCATGGATAACCTTTGGGTAGGGATGTTTCCGGCGTTGGACAGCGTGCATACGAACTGCTTTCGGTTCGGCATTTTTCTCACAAGTTCCGCACAAATAATGGGCTTTGTCGGTGCGGCCCAGACATTGTTCGTCCCGTTCCAAATGCTGGCGACTGCGGTCGGCTTCATGTTTCTGCCAGAAGCGATAAGGGTTCACCGGAGTGGGAATAAAGCTGCGTACTCTATAAATATATTCAAAGGTATTTCCGTCGGGCTGGCCATAGGGGTGGCGTTTTTCATGGTCTCTGTATTTATAAGCGATCGAGCGCTCACCCTGGTGTTTGGGAATGCCAGCGTGGAGATGCGAACGGGACTATATTTGACGGCTGTCGCAATGATCCTCGTTCACTCATCGGGTTTTCTTGGATTGTCGGTCGTCGCTCGCGGCGCGACAAGAGTTTATACCACTGGTCCGATAGTAGGCATTCTGGTATTTGTCGTGCTTCTTGCGCCAGAATACCTCTTTGACGCTGGATCCCCTAACATCGGTCTGGCTGTAGCGGTCAGTTTCGCGGGAAGTGCCTTCGCCAGGTTGTCATTCTCCCTTGTGTATCTTTTTTTAAAAATGAGATGAGGAGAAATTCCTGTGCGTGAGATTCCGTTTATATTGATTGCCCCCCGGTTGGCGGCGTACTTTTGGAGAAGAATACTTGATTCAGTTTGGACCATCACCTACAGAAGCGCGCTAAGGCAATGCGGCAGAGGAACGACGATAGCACGCTTCGCCCGCATTGATCGACCTGGGTCTGTCACTCTTGGCTCGCGGTGCACGATCTCATGCGGCGTGGGTGCCTCAAGCGAGTCGCTTGGCAGTCAGCTTGTCGTTGGCGACGATGTAGTAATAAACGGCGCGGTTAGGATCGATTACACGGGGGGAATGTCAATCGAAGACGGAGCTTTCATTTCTGAAGGAGTGGTTTTGTATACACATAATCACGGATTTGACCCGAGATCAGACCCTGTTGCAATGAACAAGAGCATTGGAAGGGGGGCTTGGATAGGGGCTCGCGTGATCGTTCTAGCTGGTTGCCAGAAGATAGGTGCCCATTCAGTCATTGGCGCTGGAGCTGTTGTTACAAGGGACGTTCCCGAGGGCGCGATTATGGCTGGCGTGCCTGCGCGGATTGTTGGGACGGTCCCGAAGTCTGGGTAGCCGGTGAGAAGACAAAAGGTTCAATTTTAGCCAATTAAGGAGCGTAAATGCCGGGCAATGACACGTCCAACAGTAGTCTGCCGATGGTTGAACGACTGTATAAGCGGCTATATCGAGATCAATCGTTGAATGGAACTACTGCGTTCTACAACTGGATCCGTGCGGAGCTAAATCCGAATTTCAAGGCATTAAACATAGGTGCAGGTCCCTCGACACGGGATCCTCGAAGGGTATTGAGGGGCGAGGTCAAGGAGATCGTGGGGGTTGATATTGATCCAGCCGTTTTGCTGAACGAAGAGTTGGACAGGGCAGGGACAATAGTAAATGGCCAAATCCCCGAGGAAGACGGCTACTTTGATCTGGTTTTTGCAGACTTCGTTTTAGAGCACGTGGAGAACCCCGCAAGGTTTCTGAAAGAGGTGCACCGAGTGTTGAAGCCCGGATCCTCGTTTTACTTTCGCACTCCGAATTTATTTCACTATGTAACGTTGATCTCCGCAATGACCCCTCACTGGGTTCACTTGCGTGTTGCCAACGCGGCACGTGGAATGAATATGGATGCACATGAGCCCTGGCCTACCTTTTACAGGATGAACCGGCGTAAATCTCTTGAAAAGGCAACATTGGCTGCAGGTTTCTCCGGGATTGAACTCCGCATGATCGAGCCAGAGCCGTCTTACATGAGGCGGTCTCTTCCGCTTTTTTTGTTTGGTTCCGCGTATGAGCGCATCGTCAATAGTACTACTGCGCTTGAATCGCTACGCGTGAACATACTGGGCAAAGTAAAAAAATAACCCAGGTGTAGAGCGAGAACGGTGAATTGAATCCACGCGCTGCTAAAGAAGGATTGAGCTTGAGCATTCTTCAAATTGTGGCTTCTGTCGAATCTGAAGCCGCAGGCCCAAGTTATTCGGTCACACGGCTTGCATCGGCTTTGGCTGCTAGAGGGCTGCAATCGGGACTGTTTAGCGTTGGAAACTCATCCATGGCTTTGCGGGGTGGCGTTGATTGTCGTGTGTTCAAACAAGATTTTGGTTCTGTTCCTGTCCTTTCCAACTTGTACGTGTCCAGAGCCCTCCGGGCTGCTATTGATCGGTTCGCAACTGCTGGCGGGATCTTGCATACGCACGGTCTATGGCTGATGCCGAACGTGTATCCGAGTTGGAGTGCCCGACGGCATAGCCGGCCGTTACTTCTTTCTCCCAGGGGCATGCTTGGCTCTCCGGCTCTCGAATTTTCTCGTCGCAAGAAGATGATTGTCTGGCGCATCGCACAGCGCTCCGCGGTCGAAGTCGTGAGTTGCTTTCACGCGACTAGCGTCCAAGAGTACGATGATATTCGAAGGCTCGGATTTAAGGCGCCAGTTGCAGTAGTACCCAACGGAATCGACGTGCCGGCTCGGAACCAGAGCGTCACGGCCGATCAACCAAAATCCCAGGAGCAAATGGACACGGTCCTTTATCTCGGCAGAATTCATGCCAAGAAGGGAATTGACCGCCTTCTGGCTGCTTGGGCCCAAGTCGAGCGCCAGAACCCGTATTGGCGCCTTAGGGTAATTGGGCCACTAGAAGGCAGCTATCCAGCCGAACTGAAGGCAATGTCAGCAAGGCTGGGTTTGGAGCGAGTATCATTTGATGACGCTCTTTACGGTGAGAAAAAAGCCATGGCCTATCGGTCGGCGGATCTCTTCGTGTTGCCGACGCTCGATGAGAACTTTGGGATGGTGGTAGCTGAAGCCCTGTCAAACGGGGTGCCTGTTATTTCAACCAAAGGGGCTCCTTGGGCCGGATTGGATATTGAGGGCTGCGGGTGGTGGATCGACCACGGCATAGAGCCTTTGGTAAGAGCACTTAATGACGCGATGTCGATGCCCAGGAAGGTTCGAGAAGCGATGGGCGCACGGGGGCGCTCTTGGATGGAAAGGGATTATTCATGGGATGGTATTGGCGCTGAGATGGAGAACGTTTACCGGTGGTGCGATGGGCGAGCTGACCGACCGAAGTGCGTGATAATGGACTAAGTTCGATGTTACATAAAAGGTCGTTCAAATTAGCAGCGGTGCCGGCGCCGAGCGGAAGTGACAAGCTAAGACGTGCCCTTTGGCGATTAGTTGAGAGAACGGCTTACGGATGGTCTCCAACGCCGTTTCATCGATGGAGGTGCTTTTTGCTGCGGAGCTTTGGCGCGAAAATCGAAGTTGGCGCTCATCCATATCCGTCGGCGCGCGTTTGGGCACCGTGGAACCTGCGTATGGGAAGAGCAAGTTGCCTGGGTCCAGAGGCGACTTGCTACTCGGTCGCAGAAATTGCAATCGGCGATTACGTCACCATCAGTCAGGGCGCATATTTGTGTTCTGCGACCCATGACTATCGCGATCCCAATTTTCCTCTCGTCGTTGGCAATATCTCAATAGAGGATGGAGCATGGGTCGCGGCCGGCGCATTCGTCGGGCCGGGAGTGAAAATCGGGAAAGGTGCAATTGTAGGCGCGCGTGCTGTTGTTGTTAAGGATTTGGAGCCTGGAGTCGTGGTGGCTGGAAATCCGGCTCGACAGGTCGGGTCACGGTGAGCATGAGAGCCCCAGCTGAAGCCGAACCCTCGACCGTTCCGAGGCGGGAAATAAATAGGTCTCCTCACATCCATGCTCTCATTCTCACGAAGGATGAAGAGATTCACATTGGGCGGTGTATCGAGAGTCTTCTTGGTCGAGTGACAAGTATTACGGTCATTGATAGCGGATCCAGCGACAGCACTCGCAAGATAGCAGTGTCCTTGGGTGCGGTAGTAGTCGAGAATCAATGGGTGAATTATGCGACGCAAATGAACTTTGGCATTGATTTGTTGTCCGACAAGGGGGGTTGGCTGCTTCGCATCGATGCTGACGAAGTCCTTAACACAAGACAACTTAATAGTCTGGCTGACACTGTTTCAAAAGCGGCCGCTGACTGTGACGGAATACTTATCAAGCGACGCATCTATTTTCTAGGGCGTAGGATTCGGTTTGGCGGCATCGAGCCAAGTTGGCAGCTTCGGCTTTGGCGTAATGGACGCGGCAAGTGCGAACAGCGCTGGATGGATGAGCACATAATTGTTGAGCGCGGTGTCCAGAAATCCAGCTTAAGTCTGTCAGATTGTAATTTGAAATCGCTGACTTGGTGGATGTCGAAGCACAATTCCTACGCCTCGCGTGAGGCCGCAGATATTCTTAGTAAAAATATTAAAGAGTTTAATACAAAAGTCGACAAAGATAGGAAACTAAGTGCGCCAGCGGCAGTCAAGCGTTTTATGAAAGAGAAAATATATCTGAAAATGCCGACAACATTGAGGGCGTCTGCTTATTTCCTTTATAGGTACGCGATCTTGCTTGGATTTTTGGATGGAAAGCAGGGTTTATATTTTCACCTTTTGCAGGGCTTTCTTTACAGAACGTTGGTTGATGCCAAGGTAGACGAAATTATAGATCTGGCCAAAAAGACAAATATGTCACTTGAAGAGGCTATCAAGGATAGAACGGGGATCGATTTGCGGTCGGGTGTTTGAAGGCGAAGGTACCTTATATTATCAAGACGGAGTAGCACGACCATGGCTGACGAATGAAACATTGAATATGAATAATGACACCGCAGAGAAAAATAGCTCTCACCTAATATTAGAGCCCGCGGTTAAGCGCATCTTAGCCGAGACGAACTCGAAGCGAATTTTTGATCTGGGCTGCGGCAATGGCAGCGTTGCGAGCGAACTAAGCGAAAAATATTCCGTTGTTGGCATCGATGCCTCTTCCTCCGCCGTCGCAATGGCCAATCGCGCGTACCCAACCTCAAAATCGAGATTGGGTCGGCGTATGATGACCTGTCCGCTAAATATGGTACGTTCGACACCGTTCTTAGCCTCGAGGTCGTGGAACACCTCAACCCCTTATCATGGATACGTAAAAAATTTGGTGCTCGCGGTTACTGGGAAGATGGACAACCATTTCTGGGCTCTCTGGGACGGCGGCCATATTAAGTTTTGGTCCATAAAGACACTGGGAATGCTACTTGAAGAGGTGGGATTGGATATTGTCCGTTCGATCGAGTGGGCAGAATTCCGCCATTGGCAAAGAGTATGATAGCGATCGCCCCCAAACCAAATATCTCCCAGTTGGACAATGGAGCATTCAGCTCTTGAACCGCATTCGGCTCGGAGGAGTTCACGTTGACAGCAAGAGCTTGGATCGTAATATTCATTGTCGCGCTCCTCTTCGCTTTGGTTTTTGGAATAATTTCTATCTCTGAAATTAATAAGCGGATCGCCCGTGTCCCAAAAGCAGATGTTCCGACTGCTCCATTTACTGGAAGACTGTCTATCATTTCCATAAGAGATATCAGAGTGGGCGGTTACCACGTGGTTTTATGTGGCGTTTCGTCTGAGCCTCGCTTGGGGCCAGTGGGCTTAATAACCGCGGCTGCTCGAAAAAGTTACGAGCAAAGTGTCGTGACCTGCCGTCCTGTGGGGAGCGGCACGCCGTGCGACGGTAAAGTCGGTCTCAAGTTTGGCAGAGCCTTGGCCGTTCAGTGCTTTACGTCTTCAGGCACCGATCTTGCAAAGGAGTTCTCGGAGAAAGGGTTCCTGTGCCAGTTGCCTTCGCAGTCATGGGCAGGCTATGTGGCTTGCCCAAGCCAATGATGCAAGCCCTCGCGGAGGTGCGCTCACATCTAAATTGGTCGTGGCTGACCTTCAAAGATAGCTGTCCAATTGATCAAAGTTTCTCGCAAGCCGGTGACAGTAACCTCGATGGCATTCAGGTGTTGCGAAACCAACACCTGGGGAGGAGCTTCCATCGCAAAAGGATTATAGTCAGTTCCAATTATCTGTAAACTGACCAGAGTGCAGACAAAGCTGCTATTTAGGCACACTGCCCTGCGCGCCCCGGAGAAGACAATCTTACGGGCGCTGTCCACGCCTTCAATCACAATGTTGATCGTGGTTAGAGTATCGGTAGGTAGTTGGACAACCGTATGAAGCCCTCGTGCTTCACCCTCGATTGTCAGCGGCTTGCTCGAATTGGTCGTGGTCTGAGCACAAGTGCGGGGTTTGCCATATGCGAGATGGGTTGAGAAATTCGGGATTGGCTGGAAATTGGTCCCATGGGTGCAATTCTTCATCACCACGATAGAGCTTGCGCTCGTGCTCGGTCGGCTGACCCAGTCTGTTAGTACAAACGTGTTCTCCGCGAAGTGAACGTTCTCTAAAAAGAGAATCCCGGGAGAACCGCCGTCCTGGTTGCGGACAACGAAGGTTGGATTGGCGGCACCGTTGGTGGTCAGATGTGCATTGCGGACCGTGAGAATCCCCCCTATCTGTTCAAACATCGTGACGCTTTGATTTGGCTGTGCTTCGGTGAGGCCGTCAAAAACAACGCTCCCCGATCCGGTCATTTTGAGAAGTCGCTTGGTGCCTTGTTCGATTCGGACATTGCGGAAGCTGTTGACATAAAGATTGCTACCGATTGCAGCTAGTTCAAAGCACCAGTTGATAGTTCCACAGCCCGCGAGATTGCCGTTTCTCATATCGAGATTCCCGCCGCGTTCAAAAAGGGCGACCCGATCAATAAAATTGCAAGAGACGTGATCCAGAACGTAGTTGAGGCCCTGATCATTCATGACATGAATGAAGGTGTCGAGGTTCTGAACGACGCACTTTAGGAAATGCATACCGGCGCAAGTGGCATCGCCCCGGCTATTGGCAAACTTAATTGCGGTGCCGAAGTGCTGAAACGAGCATTCGACATAGAGACTTTCGCCAGACCCGAACGCTTTGGTCGTCTGGAGCCAGTGATGACATATGCCGGCGCGACTAGGAGCCCTCAGTGAAGGCTTGCCCACGAAAGAAAGTTGTTCGAAGAGCAGCCCGAGTTGCCCATCCAATTCCATCAGGGTGCCGCCGCTGGTGCCGTTCCATGCTATGGTCGATTTGGAACTCGCCGCTCTGGGCGAAAAAGCATTCGACGTCTCCATTCCCTGCCCACGCAGTGCCCCGCCGCCATAGGGTGTCAACGTAGGATATGCGATCGTTTTGTCGACGAGAACGGTACCTGCTGGGACAAAACCGTTCGGGCCGATCGCGATGACTGAAGCCAAGTCGCCGCCCACCATGTTCGGAGTGATGACCTCCTCCGCTAATTCCCACCATGCGCCATCGGCGCTTTGAATTTTGCCGTGATGTCTTGGTTCAGTATGCACTTTTCTATAGAGCGCGCCGCCGCCATCGCCGGATCGCGCGTACCCTGCTAGCCGCAGAAACTGTTTTGCCAATGGAATACTGGTGGCTTCTGCCACGGCTTTGCTGGCAAAATCTGCAACACCACTGGCCGAAATTGCAGCATCGGCCGCATCCATCACTTGTTGAAGCATTGCGTTCATATTCTCGGTTGATGCGATCCGGGCGGGCTCCCGATCGCCAGACAGCGGGGTCGCGGCTGAAGCTTGCGACACTGCAGCACCCCAACTAACACTCCATGGTGCTAACGTGACCCACCTTGCAAATAGACGGCGGGAGATGCTTTGCATGATCTCTTTTTCTCCAACAAGGTTCGGATTGCGGATTATGCCGCATCAATGGGCGCGATAAAATGACGGATATCAAATCTGGTCGTCTTGCCTGCCAATACGGCGCTCTCCGCGGTGTATAATGACGGTGCCGGCGCCTCTGCGTCAGTAAGCACCGTGTGGGCATGGTTGTGGGTCTTGGGAAAAGCATCGCCTGTCGTTTCAGAACAGTCTCTGCGGGGCGTCCAGGCTAACCTGATCTCCGATCCGTCCCGCGTCCCGGAGGGCCTTGGCTGCGCCCCGTCACGTGCGCCGGCCTGGCAAATGAGGACTAGACTAATCGCGCTCGCCAGCGGAAGTGATCGCTTTTGCCGATCTCCCCGCCAAGCACGCTGTTTTGTAAGACTGTATGTCCGCCCCTGCCCGTGAAGTGGCTCGCCCTACCTACGTCCTAGGGGTTGGGCGGGCCGAGCCGATCCTCATCACAGGAGGACGAGCCATCTCACGGGCAGAGGCGGACATACGGTCTTACGCCGTTTCGAAGTCGCTCAGTGGCTCTAATGGTGTCGAGCGAGGATGCGCTCGCCGACCGCGAAACATTCTATACGGCTTCGCGCGGCAAGACCGTCGTTTTGCGCTTCGCCATCGATCTCGATCGAGGGGCCGTTGTGGCGCACCAAGCCGCGCCAGATGGGGTCAGCTTGGCGCTTACGATCGCGCGACTGACGGCGGTGGTGAAGATGCTGGAGCGGTCGCGCTTCGGCAGCCGCTCCGAAAGATTGCGGGCCGGTGCGCTCAGCGAGGAGCAGTACGCTCTGGTCTTCGACGAGATCGAAACCGGCGTGGCGGCCATCCAAGCGCAGATGGAGAAGTCTGCGGGCGGCTCGAAAGCGAAGCGCGCCCCGCGCCCTCGCAAAGGCTTTGCGGCCCATCTCGAACGGGTCGAGGTGGTCATCGAGCCCGAAACGCCTGCTGGCTGCGAAGCGCTGGAAAAGATCCTGATCGGCGAGGACGTCTCCGAACGGCTCGATGTCACCCCGGCGAAGTTCCGGGTGATCGTTACGCGTCGCCCCAAATATGCCTACAAGGGTTGGGACGGCGTCATCCAGGCAGCCGCGCCCGCCCGCATCATCGAAAGCGGCATTCCGACCGAAGCGCTGCTGGCGCAGATCGCGGTCTCGAAATACGCCGATGGCCTGCCGCTCTACCGCCAGGAAGCGATCTATGCCCGCGATCAGATCGAGATCGACCGGTCACAGATGGCGCAGTGGATGGGCAAGCTCGGCTTCGAGCTCGAGCCGCTCGCCGATTACGCACTGGCTCG